>NZ_JABMCA010000073.1:0-46645 GCF_014706005.1 Actinomadura sp. RB99
CGGCGGCACAGCGCCAGCAGCGCCGCGGCGCCCTCCAGCACCGCCGGGTCGGACGGCGCCGCGCCGTCGAGCAGCGCGAGCTCGCCGAGCGCGTCGAGGGCGGGGAAGTCGGCGTCGCGCCAGCACGCCGCGACGGTCCGCGCGAAGCGGGACGCGCCGCCCGCGCCGGCGAGGCCGCCGTGCAGGTCGACGGCCAGCGCGTGGGACGCGTGGTGCCGCACCGCGTTCCACACGTCCGGGGTGGTGCCGACGAGCCGCTGCGCGGCGCCGTCGGGGTCGGCGGTGTAGGTGACGAACGACAGCCGCTCCGCCGCCGCGACCGGCAGCGAGTACGACACCACCGCGATCCAGCGGGCGATCAGCTCGACGTCGGCGGCGACCAGCACGATCCGGCCGTGCCCCCGGCCGAGGACGCCGGCGACCGCGTCCACCAGCCGCGCGAGGGTCCCGTACGCGTCGGGCGGCCCGGACCCCGCGAGCCACTCCGCGAGCGACTCGGGGTCGAGCGCGGCGCCCGGCGCGAGGTCGTCCAGCTCGCCGAGGTCGCCGTCGCCGGGCAGCGGCGTCCAGATCGGCGCGTGCCACAGCTCGGCGGGGCGCAGCCCCTCCAGCTCGTCGGGGTCGGCCACCACCGCGTGCGCGAAGAAGTTGCCGTACCGGCCGGAGTAGTCGCGGCCCAGGTAGCGGCAGCGCAGCAGCAGCGGGCGCCCGTCCACCCGGTCGTACAGCAGCGAGACGGGGAACCGGTCCAGCTCGGCGTCGTCGGGGGACAGCGGCGCGTCCGGCGGCGGCCGGTACGACATGTACGGCGTGACCGCCGCCCGCACCCCGTCGGGCAGGCCCGGCGTCTCCGCGACGAACTGGAACCCGGCCCGGCCGGTGGGCCCGCGCCGCGCGGAGGTGTAGTGCAGCTGCCACGCCACCGTCACGAACCTCCGGGGCGGACGCCGTCGAGCATCCCGAACCGGTACAGCAGCCACAGCAGCGGGTCCTCGGCACGGTGCGGGCGGACGCCGCCCGCGCCGACCCGGCCGTCCTCCGGGACGCCGCCGAGCGCCGACAGCCCGAACAGCGCGTGCTCGGCGTACTGCTGCCCGAGGTAGGTGTCGAGCTGGCCCGCCTGCCACTCGTGCAGCAGCGCCCGGACCTGCTCGTCCACCGCGTCCCGGTCGTCGAGGTCGAGCACGCCCGCGCCGGACCGGGACCGGCGCAGCGCCGACTGCCGCAGCAGGTCCGGGCGCAGCGCGTCGATCTTGGTGAGGGCGACCGCGACCGGCACCGGCAGCGGCTCGCCGGGACGGGTGCCGTGCCGCTGCCGCAGCGCGTCGGTGACCCGCGCGATGATGTCCAGCGGCTCGCCGCCGGCGTCGTCGCCGGCGCCGCGCGGCTCCGGGACGGTGTCGCGGATCCCCGCCCGCGCGCCCGGCAGCTCCAGCGGATCGACCAGGAAGATGATCGCGTCCGCCGCCTCCAGGTAGCGCAGGTGCAGGTCGGTCGCCTCGCGGCTGCGCAGGTCCTCGCCGGCGGTGTCGAACAGCACCAGCGCGAGGGAGTCGTTGCGCGGGCGGGCGAACCGGCCCTGCCGGAACCGGCCGGCCCGCGTCCGGGTCAGCAGGTAGACGAGGGGCTCGCGCGGGCCCGTCGCGGCGCTCGCGGTCGTCGGCAGCAGCCGCCGCTCCTCCAGCAGCGGCCGCGCGAAGTCGCGCTTGTAGCGCTCGATCGTCCGGTCGTCGCACGCGACGAGCGAGGAGTCCAGCTCCGTGCCGACCCGGTTCATCAGCTCGTGCAGCAGCACCGCGATGTAGGTGCTCTTGCCGGCGTTCTTCGCGCCGACCAGCGCGACGATCCGGCCGGGGGAGTCGCAGTACGCCGACGGCAGCGGGTTGTGGCACTCCGGGCACGCCCGGTTCCCCGTCGGGACGCCGCACTCGGGGCAGTCGGCGCGCCCCTTGCGTCCCGGCGCGGCGAACACCGGAGGCAGCGACGCGCCCGCCGTCGACCCCGTGTAGGCGGCCAGCTTCTCGTCGAGGACGGGCGCGCAGCCCTGCCGCCGCCCCGCCTGCCCGCGGCAGCGGAACAGGATCCGCTGCGGCGGGACGGACGCGAAGCAGTACGGGCAGGTGACGCCGTGCCGGGGGAAGAGCCGCGCGGGCGCGCCCGGCAGGCGGGCGAGAGGTCTGGTCATCACGGGACCTGGAGTCGGCGGATCGGGGGATCGGTGAGTTCGATGACATCATCATCGGCGAAGCAGCGCAGCCAGTACGGCGCGGACGCGTCCGGGACGGCCACGGACAGCTCGCCGGGCACCGGCACCTGCTCCCACGTGCCGAGCGTCTCGCCGTCGGCCGCCCGGTGCGGCATCACCCGGCCGCGCCGCAGCACCAGCGACAGCCGCGCCACCCGCAGCGGCCGCGAGCAGGTGAGCCGCAGCGTCAGCGACCGCCGCCACGGCGGCCCCGACCGCTCCAGGTCGTAGCGGACGACGGCGCGCGCGCCGACCTCGGCGGTCACCGGCGGGCCGGTCACCCGCGTCCCGCCGACGGTCCCGGCCGCCGCCACGGCCAGCTCGACGGGCTCGTCCTCGGGGACGGGCAGCCGGACGCCGCCCTGGGTGTCGTACGCGGCGCGGGTGACCGTCGCGCGCCGCTCCTCGTCCGGGTCGGCGGAGCGGCGCGCGTCGCGGCCGATCCGGTACACCAGGTCGACCTCCGCGACGTCCGGCGGCCAGTCGAACCCGACGTGCACGTGGTCGCCGCGCCGCTCGGCGACGAGCCGGCGCGGCGGCGGCAGGTTCACGTACCGGTGGTACGCGCCGATCGCGGCGGTGCCCTCGGCGACGGTCACGGCGAGCAGCCAGCCGCCCGCGCCGGGCCGCACCGCGAGCCCGCCCGCCGCCGGCGCGCACGCGAGCCGCCGCGTCTCCCGCCGGACCTCCTCCACCGGGACCAGCGCGCTGCGCGGCCACGGCGGCGGCCCCGGCGACAGCACCAGCTCCACCGTGCCGTGCGCGGGCGGCGCGAACCGCACCCGCAGCAGCCCCGGGTCGGCCGGGTCGGGCTCGGCGGCCAGCTCGTACACCGGCACGGGCGGCGCGCTCGGCGTCACCGACGCCCGCACGCCCGGCGTGGCGACCTCGCGGCCCACCGCGTCCAGGTAGACGGCGCTGATCAGGTAGTGGTGGGTGCGGCCGTTCGGCACCCGCTCGCGGAACCCGTCGCGTCCCGCCTCGACCGGCGCCCCGTCCCGCACGACGGCGACCCGCGCCGCCTCCGCCGGGCACCGCCACCGGCCGGTGACCTGCCCGTCCCCGGCCAGCAGCTCGACCTCGCCCGGCTCCGGCCGCACGACGACCGGCCCCGCGACGGCGGGCGGCGCGGCGGCGTCGCCGCGCACCGCGACGGCGCCGTAGTACAGCGGGACGTTCACCGGCGGCCGCTCGTCGCGCTCCCCGGCGATCGCCTCGCCGTCGCCGGCGCCGCGCGGCGGGCGCCCGGTCCGCCGGACGAGCCGGTAGCCGACCTCCCCGGCGGTCGACGGCGACGCCTCCCACGAGAGCCGCACGGTGGCGCCCGTCCCGCCCGTGTCGACGTCGGCGCGCAGCGCCGGGACGGGCCTCGGGGGCAGCCGCCGCTGGTGGTCGAGGGCGCCGGGCAGGTCGCGGACGAGCCGCAGCGCGTCGGCGAGCAGCCGCCACGCCCGGTCCGGGTCGGGTTCGGCGGCGGCGGTCTCGCGCAGCCGCAGCGCGGTGTCGACGCGGTGCCGCGCCTCGGCGGCGAGCACCTCCTCCTCCGACGGCTCGCCCTCCGCGGCGGCGGGGATCCCGGACGCGTCCGCCAGCTCCGACGCCGCGAACACCTCGCCCGCGTCCAGCAGCGAGCGCAGCCGCCCGGCCAGGCCGCCGCCCCCGGCCGTCTCCCGCACCACCGCGAACACCAGACGCCGCGCGTCCTCCGCGTGGACGCCGAGGTCCTCGGTCGCGTGCCGCAGCAGCGCCCGCTCGGACGCCCGCTGCCGGAACCGCTCCCGCAGCCGGTCCACGATGTCGTATCGGACGAGTTCGGCCAGGTCGGCGCCGGAGCGCAGCGCCGCGAGGACGGTCCCGGCGTGCGTGGTGCTGGTGTCGCGGCTGCGGCGCGCCCACTCGTCGCCGGCGGCGGCGACCGCGTCCGCGTCGAGCCGCAGCACCCCGCCGCGCAGCGCGGACGCCCCCGGGGCGCCCGGCGACGCGGGCGCGGTGAAGCCGTCCAGCACCCGGATCGGGCCCGCGATCCGCGCCCCGAACAGGAAGTCGGCCAGGTGCCGCTTGCCCAGCACGCCGAGCGACTCGCGGACCTTCCGGTACGCCGCGTACGGCGCGGCGGGCGGCAGCGGGTCCGGCTCGCGGACGGTGACGCCCTCGGCGGCGGCGAGCGCCTCCAGCTCGGCGCGCGCGACCCCGCCCGACCGGGCGATCGCCTCGACCTCGGCGGGCGTCACCATGCGCAGGAACCCGGCCGCGTCCGCCAGCCCGGCGCGGGCCTGCGCGCGGCGCCGCTCGCCGCGCTCCCGGCCGCCCGCCAGCCGCTCCTCCAGCGCCCGCAGGTCGCCCCGCCCGGCGGCGGCGAACAGCGGCGCCAGCTCCCGGTGCTCGGCCTCCAGCCGGTCGATCAGCTTGCGGTACTTCAGCTGGCCGCGCGCCCGCCGCCAGCACTGCCGCACCTGCTTCACCCGCGCCTCGACGCCCGGCCCGGACAGCGGGTCGGCCAGCGCGTACCGGACGCGCAGGTCCTCGGGCGGCTGGTCGCCCGCGGCCCGCGCCGGCTCCAGCACCTCCCGCCGGTACTCCTCGTCGAACGTCACCGCGGCGCGCCGGCCCTCAGCTCACCTGCACCCGGGAGAGGGCCTTGCGGGAGCGCTCGACCTCCTCCTCCGACATCCCCCCGACGTCCACCTTCAGCTCCAGCCGCTCGTCGGACTCCTTCTCCACGGCCGTCACGTTGAGCAGCCCGGACGAGTCGAGCGCGAACGTCACCCCGATCGGCCAGCCCGCCTTCTTGCCCGGCGGGACGCGGATCTCCCCGGTCGCGATCTCGGTGTTGTCGATCAGCTCGGCGGACTCGACGCTGCCCGCCTGCTCCATCACCCGGACGTCGGCGGAGGTCTGGTCGTCGTAGACGGTGAAGAAGTCCTCGGTGCGGGCCGCCGGCAGCTCGTCGTTGGCGTGCACCAGGTGCGCGACGTGCTCGGCGCCGGAGTCGCGGTCGACGACCACGATCCCGAACGCGTGCGAGGCGACCGTGCGGATCTGCCGGCCGGCGATCTGCTTCTGCTGCTCGGCCGACAGCCCGGCCCGGCTCGCCATCTCCTCGGCGCGCTCGGCGGCGCCCTCCCGCATCAGCCGCCGGTAGGTCTCCTCGAACGCGTACAGCGCGGCGCCCTTCGCGACGGCGAGGTCCGGGTCCTGCAGGCGCGGCGACAGCCCGAGCTCGGTCTCCAGCCGCGACGCCACCACCGGCATCTTCGTGGACCCGCCGACCAGCACCAGGTCGTCGTAGTCGTGCACGCCCTTCTCGGCGGCCGTCGACAGCGTCCGCCCGGTGATCTCCACGGTGCGGTCGAGGAGGTCCCGGGTCAGCTCCTCCAGCCGCTCCCGCGTCACCTCGATCGCCGCGACCCGCCCGGCGTGCATCACCCGGACGGTGTGCGCGGTGCGGGTGGTGAGCGCCTTCTTGGCGTCCTCGGCGTCGCGGCGCAGCTGCTGCTCGGTCTGCTTGTCGTCGAGCGGGTCGCCCGCGTCGGGGTGCTCGGCGCGGAACCGCTCCGCCAGGTACTCCACCAGCCGCGCGTCCCAGTCGGCGCCGCCGAGCTCGTGGTCGCCGTCGGTGCAGATCACCTCGATGTGCCCGGCGCGCAGCGCGATGACGGTCGTGTCGAACGTGCCGCCGCCGAGGTCGTAGACCAGGATCGTCCGGTCGGCGTCGGGGTTCAGCACCCCGTAGGTGATCGCGGCGGCGATCGGCTCGGACACGATGTCGATGACGTTCAGCCCGGCGATCCGGCCCGCCTTGCGGGTCGCGTCGCGCTCGGCCGCGCCGAAGTACGCCGGGACGGTGATGACGACGTCGCGGGCCTCCTCGCCGGTCGTCGTCCGCGCGTCCGTCGCGAGCTTCAGCAGGATGAACGCCGACAGCTCCTCGGGGGTGAAGTCGATCCCGTGGATCGGGCGGGTCACGTCCCGGCCCATGTCGCGCTTGATCAGGCTGACGACGTTGTCGGGCTCCAGCACCGCGGTGTCCTTCGCGGTCGCGCCGACGACGACGTTCTCGCCGCTCTCGAAGTACACCACGGACGGTGTGGTGTCGGTGCCCTCCAGGTTCCGCAGGACCGCCGGCCGCCCCACGTCGTCGATGGAGGCAATGCAGGAGTACGTGGTTCCCAGGTCGATCCCGTAGACAGCCATGTCCCTCTCACCCATCGGTGCCGAGTCGGTTGTTCGTCGTCTCGCCGCCGCCCGCGGCGACGGTGGTCCCGTTGGAGCCCCGGTCGAGCCGGCCGACGCTGACCGCCGCCTTGCGCAGCACCTTGCCGCTCTGCTCGAAGCCGTCCGCCTGCACGCCGGTCACCAGGCCGTCGCGGTCCGGGTCGGCGACCGGGGTGACGGCGACGGGCCGGTGCCGGGACGCGTCGTACGGGTCGCCGGGGCTCGCGCTGAACCGCTCGACGCCGAGCCGGGCCAGCGCGTCGGCGACGTCGTCGGCGACGGCGGTGAACAGCCCGGCGGTGCGGACCGGGTCGGGCGGCTCGCCCGCCCCCGCCAGCCGGTCGGCCTCGCGGCGGGCCTGGTCGTGCAGCCGGTACAGCGCCGCCCGGACGGGCTCCAGCATCGCCTGCAGCTCCCCGCGCCGCAGCCGCTGGTTCTCCTCGTGCAGCCGGTCGATGACCGCCTCGCGGTGCGCGGCGCGCTCGTGCTCGCGGTCCAGCCGCGCGGTCAGCCCCGCCAGGGCGTCCCTGATCTCCGCCTCGAACGCGGCGCGGCCGCCCCCGGCGTCCCCCTGCGCGGCCTCGGCGGATGCCGAGGCGCCGCCCGTCGCCGGCGCGGCGCCGTCGGTGCCGGATCCGGCCCCGTCGTTGACTGTGCGATCCCCGTCGCTCGACACGTGCAGTCACCTTAATGATGAGGCGGCAGAGGCGATAGGTCTGCTGTTGACCTTCATTGGACTCTAGTTTGACGCCTGCCCGCCGTTCCAGCACCGACTTCTTCGCGTCGACACGAATGGGTAACACGTGGGAAACGGGTCTCCCTGAAGCTGGTGGGACACGGAAGAAGGAGGTGGCGATGTTGCTGCGGATCCGCGTCCGGCTGCCCGACCGTCCGGGCTCGCTGGGCCAGGTGGCGCGGACGCTGGGCGCCGCGGGCGCCGACGTCGCGCAGATGGCGGTACTGGAACGCGACAACGGGCGGGCTCTGGACGACTTCACCGTCACGTGGCCCGCGGGCGCGGGCGTCGAGCGGCTGCGCGACGGTCTCGGCTCGGTGAACGGCGTGGAGATCGTCGGCATCTGGCCGACCGTCGAGCCGCAGGGCGCCTTCCCCGACGCCGCCGTGATCGGGCAGGTCGCGGCGGTCCCCGAGCGCGGCGCGGCGACACTGGCCGACGCCGTGCCGGGCATCCTCAGCGCCGACTGGGCGGGGATCGCCGAGGTGGGGGAGCAGGACTCGGCGGTGCTGGTGCACGCCAGCGTCGGCGGGCTGACCGGCACCGAGCTGCCGGTGCTGCCGCCGCTGCGGCCGCGCGCCTTCACCGGGACGGACGGCACGGAGTACGCGGTCTGCCCGCTGTCGGCGGGGCGCGCCGCGCTGGTCGTCGCGCGGAAGGGGGCGCCGCCGTTCCACCGGACGGAGGTGCTCCGGCTGGAGCAGCTGGTCAACGCGGCGGAGGCGGTGCTGGCCACCGATCTCGTCCGGACGTCGTGAGCCGCCCCTGGTCAACGCGGCCGGGATGGTTCTAGAGTCGGATTCTAGGATTTGTCCCGTTCCAGGAGGCGACCGATGGCCGAACTGCTCCGCCCGCACGCCGACGCCCGTCCGGACGAGCCCGCGCTGACCGACGAGCGCGGCACCACCACCTGGCGCGAGCTGGACGCCAGGACCGACCGGCTGGCGAACGCGCTGCGCGGCCTGGGGCTGGCCACCGGGGACGTGATCGCGATCCACTCCGGCAACCGGCGCGAGTACTTCGAGGCCATGTGCGCCGCCGGCCACATCGGCCTGCGCTACGTGCTGGTCAACTGGCACTGGACCGCCGACGAACTGCGCTACGTCCTCCAGGACGCCGGGGCCCGCGTGCTGTTCACCGAGGACGCCTTCGCCGGCGTCGCGCGCGAGGCGTCCGCCGGCCTCGGGCTCGCCGCGCGCGTCGCGTTCGGCGGGCCCGCCGACGGCTTCACCCCGTACGAGGAGTTCCTCGCGACGGGCGCCGAGGAGGAGATCGCCGACCCGTCCACTGGCCTGCCGAAGTTCTACACGTCCGGCACCACCGGCCGTCCCAAGGGCGTCACCCGCAAGCTCACCGCCGCGGGCGGCCCGATCGAGAACGCCCGGCTGCTCGGCGACCTGATGGCGGGCGTCCTGCAGATCCCGGAGAACGGCCGCACCCTGCTCGTCGGGCCCGTCTACCACTCGGCGCAGTGGCTGTGGTCGCACGTGTTCCTGCTCGGCGGGCGGTCGGTGGTGATGCGCCGCGGCTTCGACGCCGCCGAGACGCTCCGGCTCGTCGACGAGCACGCGATCACCAACGTGCACCTCGTGCCGACCCAGTTCGTCCGGCTGCTGCGGCTGGACGAGGCGACCCGCAAGGCGTTCGACGGCTCCTCCCTGAAGGCCGTCTGGCACGGCGCCGCGCCGTGCTCCCCGGACGTCAAGCGCCGGATGATCGACTGGTTCGGCCCGATCGTCCACGAGTACTACGGCTCCACCGAGGCGTCGGTGAACAGCGTCATCACCGCGTCCGAGTGGCTGGAGCGGCCCGGCAGCGTCGGCCGCCCGCTGCCCACCACCGAGGTGCACGTCCTGCGCGAGGACGGCGAGCCCGCCGCGCCGGGGGAGCGCGGGCAGATCTGGTTCCGCTACGCCAGCGGCGACGACGTGGAGTACTGGGGCGACGAGGAGAAGACCCGCTCGGTGCACCGCGGCGACGGCCTGTTCACCACCGGCGACGCCGGGCACCTGGACGAGGACGGCTACCTCTTCCTCGCCGACCGGGTCATCGACATGATCATCAGCGGCGGGGTGAACATCTACCCGGCCGAGATCGAGGGCGTGCTGATCACCCATCCGGCGGTCCGCGACGTCGCGGTGTTCGGCGTCCCGGACGAGGAGTTCGGCGAGCAGGTGAAGGCCGCCGTCGAGCTCGCCGACGGCGCCGAGCCGTCCGCCGCGCTGGCGGACGAGCTGATCGGGCACGTCCGCGCGTCGCTCGCCGGCTACAAGGCGCCGCGCTCGATCGACTTCGTCGACGCGATGCCGCGCACCCCCACCGGCAAGCTCTACAAGCGCCTCCTCCGCGACCCCTACTGGCAGGACGCCCGCTGAGCATCCGAAGGACGCCTCGACCCGCGCACCGGCCACGCACCCACCGCGAGCGTCGCGATCGCGAGCGAAGCCGAGTTCGAGCGTGCGAGAACTCGATCGCGCAGCGAGCCCCCAGGGCGAGTCGGAGCGATGCAGCGATCGCACGCATCGCCCGCCGAAGGAAGGCCGTCTAGCGGCCTGACGCCAAGGGCGATGCAATCAGAGCAGCGCGAGGACGGAGTCGAGGTCGGTGAGGCCGGCGTCGGAGCCGAGGCCCTGGGCGACGGTCGCGGCGGCGGCGGTGCCCCAGCGGGCCGACTCCAGGACGTCCCGGCCCTGGCCGAGGCCGGTGATGAACCCGGCGCAGTACGCGTCGCCGCAGCCGGTGGTGTCGACGACCTCGACGGGCAGGGCGGGCAGCCGGTGCGCGCCGCCTTCGGTCGCGACGAGGCTGCCCTGCGCGCCGAGCGTCACGACGACCGAGGCGGGCCCCTCGGCGAGCAGGGCGCGCGCGGCCTTCTCCGGGTCGTCCTCGCCGGTCATCGCCGCGGCCTGCTCCTCGTTGGGCAGGAAGTGGTCGACGTGCGGGAGGAACGCGGCGGCGCCCCGGACCAGGTCGGGCATGTTGGACAGCAGGTCCATGGTGACGACGGTCCCGGACGCGCGGGCCGCGTCGAGCGCGGCGAAGAACTCCGGGTCGTGCAGCCCGAACGTGACGTCCGGGCCGCCGAGGTGGACGGCGCCGGCGGCGGTGAGCAGGCCGGGCTCGACCGCGCCCGCGGTGAGGGTGAGGTTCGCGCCGGGGACGTGGAAGCTCGGCCGGCCGCCGTCCGGGCGGATCGGCAGGATCGACGCGCTGGTCTGCTCGGCGGTGCGGCGGACGAGCCCGGTGACGTCCACCCCGTTCCGGTTCATGATCGTGACGAGCAGGTCGCCGAGGTCGTCGTCGCCGATCGCGCCGACCGAGACGACCCGGTTGCCGAGCCGGGCGAGCGCGACCGCGGTCCCGGCGGCCGCGCCGGCGGCGGTCACAGTGATCCGGTCGACGACCACGGTGTCCTGGCCGTCCGGGATGCCCTCGACGGGCCGGGCCAGCACGTCCAGGATGTGCGCTCCGACCGTGACCACAGTTGCCATGCCGGGTTCTCCCTCGTGATCGTCAGGGCCGTAGCGTACGACGGGCAGGGCCGAGAACGTGAGAGGGATTCGCATGTTGCTGGAGGACGAGCGGCGCGCGCTGTGCGCGGTGGGCCGCAGGCTGGCCGAGACGGGCCTGGTGACCGGCGCGTCGGGCAACGTCAGCGTACGGTCGGGGGACCTGGTCGCGGTGACGCCGGGCGGGATGATGCTCGACCGGATGCGGCCGGAGGACTGCCCGGTCGTGAACCTGGACGCCCGGCTCGTGGACGGCGGCCGGGCGCCGTCGTCGGAGACGCCGATGCATCTCGCGCTGTACGAGGAGACGCCCGCGGCGGCGATCGTCCACACCCACTCGACCTACGGCGCCGTGGTCGCGACGACGATGACCGAGCTGCCGCCGATCCACTACAACACGCTGCTGCTGGGCGGCGTGGTGAAGGTCGCCGAGTACGCCACCTACGGGACGCCGGAGCTGGCCGAGAACGTGCGCGCCGCGATGGCGGGCGGCAAGCGCGCGGCGCTGATGGCCAACCACGGCGGCGTCGCGATCGGCCGGGACCTGGACGAGGCGTTCGAGAACGCGCGGCTGCTGGAGTGGCTGTGCGGCGTCTACGTGCGGGCCAAGACGATCGGCGAGCCCCGGATCCTGACCGACGGGCAGCTCGCGAAGGTGGTCGAGCGGGGGCTCGCGCCGCCGGAGTTCCCGCCTGTGTAACCTAGCGCTTGCTAGGCGACCCGGGAGGTCTCGTTGCCCTTCGTCCTGATCGACAAGCCGCGCCCGCACGTCACGCTCATCACCCTCAACCGGCCCGAGCGGATGAACGCGATGGCGTTCGACGTCATGGTGCCGTTCCGCGAGGCCCTCGAAGAGGTGAGCCGCGACAACGACACCCGCGCCGTCGTCATCACCGGCGCCGGGCGCGGCTTCTGCTCCGGCGCCGACCTGGAGTCGGCCGGCGCGCCCCCTGGCATCGACGGGCTGACGCTGTCGACGATCGCGCTGCGCTCGATGGAGCTGCTGGACGACGTGGTCCGCGCGATGCGCCGCGTCCACCAGCCGGTGATCGCGGCGATCAACGGGCCGGCGATCGGCGGCGGGATGTGCCTGAGCCTGGCCGCCGACATCCGGCTCGCCGCCGAGACCGCGCTGTTCCGCGCCGCCGGGATCAACAACGGGCTGACCGCGAGCGAGCTCGGCCTCAGCTACCTGCTGCCGCGCGCGATCGGCGCGTCCCGCGCGTTCGAGATCATGCTGTCCGGCCGGGACGTGGACGCCGCCGAGGCCGAGCAGATCGGGCTGGTCTCCCGCACCGTCCCCGGCGACAAGCTGCTGGACGCCTGCTACGACCTCGCCGAGCGGATCGCCGGGTTCAGCCGTCCCGGCGTCGAGCTGACCAAGCGGTCGCTGTGGTCCGGGCTGGACGCGTCGAGCCTCGACGCGCACATGGGGCAGGAGGGGCTCGGGCAGCTGTACGTCCGGCTCACCACGCAGAACTTCGACGAGGCGATCGCGGCCCGAAAGCAGAACCGCCCGCCGGACTTCAAGGACTGACCTCCGGCGCGGCGGCCGGGCCGGCGGCGTCTCCGGGCGGCGGGGCGGCGGCGCAGCGGGGCCGGGTCCGCCGCTGGTACGACAGCGCGGCAATGCCGAGCGCGATCCCGTAGACGCCGAACGCGCCGATCCCGCACGCGGCGACCGTCCACCCGGACCATCCGCTCATGAGCCCGTCGTGCGGGAGGTCCCGGACGCCCGCGGCGATCGGCAGCAGGTAGGCGAGCGTGCCCACCACCCCGTACGGGCCGAGCGTCGCGGCGCCGAGCCACGCCGGCACGAGCGGGAGCCAGCGCGGCACGCGGCGGCCGGTGAGCGGCGGCGCCCAGCGCGGGAACACCTGCCCCCAGCGGTGCGTCAGCCCCAGCAGCAGGAAGATCCCCGCGAGCGCCGACAGCGTGGTGAAGTCCAGCCCGTACCGCTCCAGCGTCAGGACGAGCCCGGACGCGCCGTTGCGGCGGAACTCCGCGACGACCTCGTCGCCCGGGATCCCCGCGAACGTCCCCCCGAACGCCCACGTCGTCTTCATCGCCATGTACGGGACGAACGCCAGCGCGCCCGCGTACGCCGCCCGCCGGACGCCGCGCGGCGCGTCCGTCACCGGCGCCGGGACCTTCGCGGCCCCCGTCGCGGCGTGCACGCGGCCGCAGCGCGCGCACGCCCCCTCGGTCCGGCGGCGGAACGCCGCGGCCGCCCCCGCGAACAGGGCCGCGCCGACCGCGCAGGACGCCTCGACGCCGAACACCGGCCAGTCGTCGACCGTCCCTGTGAACACCAGCTGGAGCGTGCTCATGACGATTCCGAACGTCCCCGCGCCCGCCACCGCGCAGGCCGCCCAGAGCCCCGCGAGCGGCCAGGCGCGCGGCAGGAGCCGCCCGACGTCCCGGACGCTCGCCACCGCCATGATTCCGCCGGCCAGCAGGACCGCCCCGATCGGCCAGGCCGCCGCGTGCGCGTCCCGCACGTCCCGCAGCGGATAGCCGGCCGTCCCGCCGGCGGCCCAGTAGAGGGCCAGCGCCGCCGCGCCCACCGCCCACGCCCCGGCCGCGTACCCGGCCCACGCGGGCCACCGTCTGAAGATCGTTTCCACGGGTCCGAGCCTTCCGGACCGCGCCCCGGAGGGCCTCCCGCCCGGGAGCGATCCGCCTCGCCCGCGCGGGGGAGCCTGGGAACCGCCGCCGCGCCGTGGCAGGCTGCACCCCGTGCCCAAGCTCTCACCGGACGACGCGCGCCGGCTGCTCGCGAGCGTCCCCGTGGCGCGGCTCGCGACCGTCGGGGAGGACGGCCGCCCGCACCTGGTCCCCGTCACGTTCGCCGTGCACCGCGGGTCGGTCTACACCGCGGTCGACCACAAGCCGAAGAGCACGCGGGACCTGCGGCGGCTGGCCAACGTCCGCGCCAACCCGCACGTCGCGCTGCTCGCCGACCACTACGAGGACGACTGGGACCGGCTCTGGTGGGTCCGCGTCGACGGCCGCGCCGCCGTCGTCGAGGACGACGCCCGCCGCGCCGAGCCCGTCCGGCTCCTCGCCGCCCGCTACGCCCAGTACCGGGACCGCCCGCCCGAGGGCCCGGTCATCGCGATCGCCATCGACGCCTGGACGGGCTGGACCGCCGCGCTTTAGAGGCCGGCGTCGACCGCGCGGACGGCCCCGGTGGCCTCAGTCCCAGGCGCTCCCGAGCCGGGCCAGGTCCGCCGCGTACTCGATCCGCCCGGCCCACGCGGCCGGCCAGGCGTCCATGCCGAGGTGCGCGCCCGCGAACGCGCCCGCCAGGCACGCGATCGAGTCGGAGTCGCCGGAGCTCGCCGCGCCGCGCCGGATCGCCGCGACGGGCTCGTCCGGGAACAGCAGGAAGCACAGCAGCCCGGTGGCGAGCGCCTCCTCCGCGCACCAGCCCGCACCGGTGATCTCGCACGGGTCGGACGCGCGGTCGCCCCGCGCGAGGGCCTCGTCCAGCCGGTCGAGGACGGCCAGGCACTCGTCCCAGCCGCGCGCGATGAACGTCTCGGGCGCGTCCATGCCGGGCCGCTGCCACAGCGTGCCGAGCCACCGCTCGTGGTAGACGGACCGCTGCTCGTGGCAGCGGGCGCGCAGCGCGGCGGGCAGGTCCGCGGGCGCCATGCCGTCGGCCAGCCACCGGACGGCGAAGGCGGTCAGCTCGCTCGCCGCCAGCCCGGTCGGATGCCCGTGCGTCATCGCCGCCTGCAACTGGGCGGCGCCCGCGCGCGTCTCGTCCGTCAGGCCAGGCGCGAGCCCGACCGGCGCCACGCGCATGTTCGCGCCGCAGCCCTTGGAGCCCGCGACGGTCGCCTCCACCCATGGCCGCCCGGCCGCCAGGCCCCGGCAGGCCTGAAGGCACGTGTTGCCCGGGGCGCGGTTGTTGTCGGGGCTGTTCAGCCAGTCCACGAACCGCCGCCGCCACATCGGCGCGACCAGGTCGGGGGTGAACGGCGGGTTCGCCAGGGCGTCCAGGAGGGCGAGGCCGACCGCGATCGCCATCTGCGTGTCGTCGGTGACGAGGGCGGGATCGCCCTCCGGCTCCGCCGGGCCCAGCGCACCGAAACGCCGGTCTATCTGCTCCATCGTGAGGAACTCGGTGGGCGCACCCAGTGCGTCCCCGTACGCCAGTCCGAACATCGCTCCGCTCGCCCGCATCATGGGCGACATTGTTCCTCAATCGCCGCAGGCGGCTCGAAATCTCCCCGGCGTCATCGCGTAGCAGCGGACGAACCACCGCGTCAGATGGCTCTGGTCGGCGAACCCCGTCGCCGCCGCCACCTCCCCGATCGGCTCGCCGCGCGCCAGCCGCACCCGCGCCGCGCGCAGCCGCAACTGCCGCTGGTAGTCGCTCGGCGCCATCCCGTACGCCCGGCGGAACGCCCGGTACAGCGCGAACCTGCTGCACCCCGCCGCCTCCGCCAGCTCGTCCGCCCCGATGTCGTCCAGGTAGCGGTCCTCCAGGCGGCGCCGGGCCCGCGCGGCGGCACCGGACGACGGCCCGACGCGGAGCCGCCCGGACGCGGCACGGTTCACCATCGCGCCGACCGCCGCGGTGAGCAGCTCGTCCCGGCGCAGCGCCGGGGCGCCGCCGAGCAGCGCGCCGTGCAGGGCCCGCAGGCTCCGGGCGAGGACGGGATCGCCGACCACCGGGGCGTCGAACAGCGGGAGCCCCGCCGGATGCCCCCCGATGTCGGCCAGCACCCCCGCCACCAGCTCCGGGCCGATGTGCACGATCCGGTAGGTGAAGCCCAGCGCGTCCGCCGGGCGGCCGTCGTGCGGGTCGTCCGGGTTGAACGCGATGACCATCCCGGCGGCGCTCGTGTGCGCGCCGCCCCGGCACCGGAACGCCTGGTAGCCGTCCTCGGTCACGCCGAACGAGTACGTCTCGTGGCTGTGCCGGTGGTAGGCGTGCCGCTCGAAGTGCGCGTGCATCGCCTCCAGCGGGCGGTCGGGCGACCGCCAGTACCTGCTCCAGTCCACGCCCCCAGTGTGGCCTGGCGCACGAGCGTTCAAGACCGCCGCCCGTCCGTCCCGCCAGCCTGGACGGCATGCGCTTCGACACCAAGATCGGCATCGTGGTCCGCGACGACCTGGCCGCCTGGCAGCGGCTCAACGTCACCGCGTTCCTGGCGAGCGCGGTGGCCGGGGGAGTGCCCGGCGTCATCGGCGACCCCTACGAGGACGCCTCCGGCAACGCCTACCTCGCGATGTTCCGCCAGCCCGTCCTCGTCTACGAGGCCGGCGCCCAGGACGTCAAGGCCGCCCACGCCCGGGCCCTCGCCCGCGGGATGGACATCGCCGTCTACATCGAGGACATGTTCAAGACCGGCCACGACGAGGCCAACCGCGCCACCGTCCGCGCCGTCACCGCCGAGGACATGCCGCTCGTCGGGTTCGCCGTCCACGGGCCGAAGAACGGCGTGGACAAGGCCCTGAAGGGGCTCAGGCTGCACCCGTGATGCCGGCGAGCGCGGCGAGCCGCTCGCGGTGCGCGTCCGGCGACCCGAACAGCTGCCGCGACGACTGCGCCCGCTTGAAGTACAGGTGCGCGTCGTGCTCCCAGGTGAAGCCGATGCCGCCGTGCAGCTGGATAGCCTCGCCCGCCGTGTGGAAGAACGCGTCCGAGCAGTACGCCTTCGCCAGCGCCGCCGCGCGCGGCAGCTCCTCCGGGCTCTCGTCGGCGGCGGCCGCCGCGTTCAGCACCGCCGACCGCGCGGACTCCACCAGCACGAACATGTCCGCGCACCGGTGCTTGATCGCCTGGAACGAGCCGATCGGACGGCCGAACTGGTGCCGCACCTTCGCGTACTCGACCGTCATGTCCAGCGTCCGCTGCGCGCCGCCGAGCTGCTCGGCCGCCAGCGCCACCGCGGCGACGTCCAGCGCGTGCCGGATCGCGTCCGCGCCGCCGACCCTCCGCGCCGGGGTCCCGTCGAACACGATCCGGGCGAGCTTGCGCGTCTGGTCGAGCGTCGGCATGGACGTCCTGGTCATGCCCTCGGCATCGGCGTCCACCGCGTAGAGCCCGACGCCCTCCTCGTCGTTCGCCGCGACGAGCACGAGCCCGGCGAGGCATCCGTCGAGCACGAAGCTCTTGGTCCCGCGCAGGACGCCGCCCTCGAACCGCGTCTCCACGGCGTCGAGGTCCCAGCTTCCGCCGTCCTCCGCGATCGCGAGCGTGGCGATGGTCGAACCGTCCGCGATGCCGGGCAGCAGGCCGTGCCCGCCCTCCCCGGCCCGCAGTGCCTCCGCCGCGGTGATCGTGGCGAGGAACGGCGCGCACACGACCGCCCGCCCCATCTCCTCGAACACGACGGCCAGCTCCCGGATGCCGAAGCCCGCGCCGCCGTGCTCCTCGGGGACCGCCAGGCCCTGCAGCCCGAGCTGCTCCGCCATCTGCGCCCACATCTTCGGGTCGTGGCCCTCGGCCGTCTCCATCAGCCGCCGCACCTCGGCCGACGGCGACCGGTCGGCGAAGAACCGCCGCAGCGCGTCGCGCAGCTCCCGCTGTTCCTCGGTGACGACGAGCTCCATCCGGCGGCCTCCCTGACCAGACACGTGCACGGCAGTGGACCATCCTCCCGCCCCGCGCCCGTCCGGCGCCACCGCCTCCCGCTCACCGGGACGCCCCGGCCGGCGGGTCAGGCGTCCCAGTCGTGCGGGCCGAGGACGTAGCCCTTCGGGGTCGAGTGCAGGTGATTGATCGACACCAGGTGGCCCAGCGCGGCCCAGAGATCCTCTTCGGGCGCCTCCATCAGCCGCTCGATCGTCTCGAAGTCCGCCGCGCGGCCCTCGACGTCGATCTCCGCCACGGTCTCGTACACCGCCAGCTCGAAGTCGCTCAGCTCCTGAACGTCCCCACGCGGATCGTCTCGCTCGTCCATGACCGACCCGTGCCCGCTCCCCGCCCCTCCTATCCACTCGGCTGGGACGAGCTCGACCCTCCCATGACGAAGCGCACTCGAACTGTCACACGTTGAATATAGGTTCCCCGTCGAGACGAGAGGAGCCGCTCGTGACGGCGAACAACGACGTGGGTGCCCGGGAGCGGGAGGGCGTTCTCGTGGAGCACTTCCTGGAGACCGATGCCCCGAAGGGCTACCGCGTCGAGCTGATCGACGGGGAGATCTTCGTGACCGGCGTTCCGGTGGGATCGCACGAGCACTGCGTTTCCGAGTTGATCCTGCAGGTCTGCGGACGCTGCGCCCGCAGGTTCGATCCGCTGCCGAGCCTCGGCGTCGTCCTGCCGGGGCGCGATCGCGACCTGGACGACCACGTGCGGCCGGACTTGGTGCTCGTCCCGGCGGACGGGCACTACGTCCACAGCGACGACCCCTGGTCACCGTCTGACGGCATCGCCATGGTCGTCGAGGTCACGGGTTTCCGGCCGGAACGCGACCGCGAGGCGAAGCGGTGCGCGTACGCCCGCGCGAACATCCCGCACTACCTGCTGGTGGACCGGGAGAGGCGAAGGGTGACCCTGTTCAGCGAGCCGGACGGCAGGGACTACGGCGACTCGCACCAGGTGCCGTTCGGGAAGGCGATCTCGCTGCCGGAGCCGTTCGGGATCGAGCTGGACACGTCCGAGTTCGCGTGACCCGGTGGGACGCCGCGCAGGCGGGCGCCCCATCCGAGGCGAGCGTCAGCCGTAGCGCTTCATCTCGTGGAAGAAGCCGGGGATCGTGTGCAGGTTCCCCGCGGCGGTGACCTGGTCGTGGACGTACTTGGCGACGGCGAGGTCGAGGACGCCGAGGCCGAACGGGGAGAAGACCACCGGCTTGCCGGCGGGCGGGGTGGTGGCGCCGGTGAGGACGTCGTAGAGGGTGCCGGCGACGAAGTCGCGGTTGCCGACCTTCTGCTCGGCCAGGTGCGGCGACGTGTTGGCCTTCATGCAGTGCTCGACGTCGTCCACGACGTTGTACGCGGACAGGATGATCTCGGGGGAGAGGTCCCGCAGCGAGACGTGCAGCACGAGCGGATTGTGCGCGAACCAGGCCGGGTCGGTGACGTGCGGCTCGCCCGCGACCGTGGCGAAGACGATCAGGTCGGACGAGCGGATCAGCGACTCGGCGGAGTCGTGGACGGTGACCGCGCCCTTCTCGGAGCGTTCGAGGTAGCCCTTGAAGCCCTCGGCGTGCTCGGGGGACAGGTCGTGGATGCCGAGCTCGTCGAACGTGAAGCCGTTGCCCGCCAGGTAGGTGTGGATGTACCGGGCGATGAGGCCGACGCCGACGAAGCCGACCCGGCGGGGCCGGTCTCCGCGCGCGTCGGCGAGGGTCGCGGCGGCGAGGGACGCCGACGCGGCGGTGCGCGCGGCGGAGATGATGGAGCTCTCCAGGCACGCGAACGGGTAGCCGGTCTCGGCGTCGTTGAGGATCAGCACGGCGGACGCGCGGGGGATCCCGTTCGCGACGTTGCCGGGGAAGCTGGAGATCCACTTGATGCCGTGCACGTCCACGTCGCCCTTGACGGAGGCGGGCAGCGCGATGATCCGGTCGGACGGCCGGTCCGGGAACCGCAGGAAGTAGGAGTCGGGGTTGACGGTGCGGCCCTCGCCGTGCAGCCGGTAGGCGGCCTCGACCATGCCGATGACCTGCTCCTCGCGCCCGGCGATCGCGTCGTGGACCTGGGCGCCGGAGATCACGGCGAACGTGGGGGCCTGCGTCATGGAGGGACTCCGTGTCCTTTTCGCGGTGTTCTGGATGATCAGACGCCGAGAATACCGGCGGCCGGGAGATCGAGCCCCGGGAGCAGTTCGCCGAAGTGCTCGCCGAGCCAGCTCTCGTCGTAAAGGGAGTCGAGGTAGCGTTCGCCGAGGTCGGGGGCGATGGCGACGGCGACGGGGTCCTCGCCGGGGTACTTGGCGTCCAGCCAGCGGGACGCGCCGGACACCACGGTCCCGGTCGAGCCGCCGAACAGGAACCCGCGCGAGGACAGCGCGTGCACGGTGCGGATCGTGTCGGGCTCGGCGACGTGCACGACGTCGTCGATGTAGGACTCGTCGACGAGCGCGGGCCTGGCGCTGGTGCCGAGGCCGGGCACCATCCGCCGCTCGGGGATGCCGCCGAAGGTGACCGAGCCGACCGCGTCGACCGCCACGATCGTGACGGGCCGGCGGTGCTCGCGGAAGTAGCGGGCGCAGCCCATCAGGGTGCCGGTGGTGCCCGCCCCGACGAAGAGGACCTCCAGGTCGGGGAACTGCCTGTCGATCGCCGGCGCGGTCCCGCGGTAGTGGGCGAGCCAGTTGTTGCGGTTGGCGTACTGGTTCAGCCAGACGTACCCGTCGCCGGACGCGCACAGGTCCTGGACGTACTTGATGCGGCCGCCGAGGTAGCCGCCGTTGGCGTCCTTGTCGGCGATGACGCGGACCTCCGCGCCGAGCGCGCGCATGACCTTGACGGAGGCGGGGTTGCAGCGCGGGTCGGTGACGCAGACGAACCGCAGGCCGCGGTCGGCGGCGATCAGGCTGAGCGCGATGCCGAGGTTGCCGGAGGACGACTCGACGATCGTCGAGCCGGGGGCGAGCACCCCCTCGCGTTCGGCGGCCTCCACCATCGCGGCGGCGGCCTTCAGTTTCACCGAGCCGGCGAAATTGAATCCCTCGCATTTGAGGAAGAGCGGACGGTCGATGACGCGGCGTAGGTCGACGTAAAGGTCGTCCACATTGAAATCCTGCGGCGAGGTGATTATCGGCACGCTGTCACCCTTGAATGAAGAAACAATTCCCTCATCTTCCCCCGAGTTCGCCGCGGGCCTCACGCCAGACCATGGCGGAGCCTCACCGTACCTTCGGGCATGTTCCGTCGCAACCCCCGATTACCTGCGAGTAGGGTCCAATCCGCGGAATCCGGAGCGGTGCCGACCGGAGCCGGACATAAGCTATGACCTCCACTTCTTTTGCCGATGACGGTGGAGAAGAACGACATCACGGAGAGTGAAGATGAGCGCTCGCGGCCCGGCCGTGGATCGGCTGCTGCCCCTGGACGGCCTGCCCGTCCTCGCCGTGCCCGCCGGCGAGGCGGAGCGGGCGCGGGAGCTGGCGGCGCGGCACGGGATGGTGCGCGAGCACGCGGTCGACCTCGCCGACCCGCTGATCGTCCGGGTGGAGCGGTTCGCCGCCGAGCGGGACCGGCCCGCGGTGACCGACCGGGCCCGGTCGCTGTCCTACGCCGGCCTCGCGGCGGAGGCGCGCCGGCTGGCCGCGCTGCTCGCGGGCGCGGGCGTCGAGCCCGGCACCGTGGTCGGGGTCGGCGGCGGGCGCTGCGCCGCGGTGGTGGCGGCGTTTCTGGCGATCGAACTGGTCGGCGCGCTGTACGTGCCGGCCGACGAGACCTGGCCGGCCGGGCGCGTCCGCGACGTCCTCGACCAGGCGGGCGCGTCGGTGCTGGTGCTGGTGGACGACGGCGCGAGCGCGCCGGCGCTGCTGGAGGGCGCCGCGGAGGCCGGGTGCCGGGTGCTGCGCGCGGCGGACGCGGCGGGTCTGGAGCCGTGGGCGGGCGGGCCGCGCCTGCACGGCCTGGACCGGCCCCGGTACGTGCTGTTCACCTCGGGGTCCACGGGCCGGCCGAAGGGCGCGGTCGTCGAGCACCAGGGGATGGTCAACCACCTCTGGGCCAAGATCGTCGACCTGGAGCTGACCGGGGACGACGTCCTCGCGTTCACCGCGCCGCTCGGGTTCGACATCTCGATCTGGCAGATGCTGGCCCCGCTGCTGGTCGGCGGCCGGGTGGACGTGATCGGCGACGAGGTCGGCCACGACCCGGTCGCGTTCGCGCGGGCGGTGGACGAGCAGGGCATCACGGTCGTCGAGCTGGTCCCGACCATGGTCCGGCACCTGCTGGACGACCTGCCGGGGGCGCCCGAGGGGAGCCTCGGCGGGCTGCGCTGGATGATCGCTACGGGCGAGGAGCTGCCGGCCGAGCTGGCGCGCCGCTGGCTGGAGGCCATGCCGCACGCGCGGCTGCTCAACGCCTACGGGCCCACCGAGTGCTCCGACGACGTCACCCACCACACGGTGACCGGAGGGGACCTCGACCTGCTGCGGCTGCCGATCGGCACCCCGGTCGTCAACGCGCGCCTGCACGTCCTGCGGGAGGGCGACGACGGGACCTGGACGGCGTGCGACGCGGGCGAGACCGGCGAGCTGTTCGTCGGCGGCGTCGCCGTCGGCCGCGGCTACCTGGGCAACGACGAGCGGACCCGGGAGGCGTT
Source organism: Actinomadura sp. RB99 (assembly GCF_014706005.1). Classification (NCBI taxonomy): domain Bacteria; kingdom Bacillati; phylum Actinomycetota; class Actinomycetes; order Streptosporangiales; family Thermomonosporaceae; genus Actinomadura; species Actinomadura sp. RB99. The sequence goes on from NZ_JABMCA010000073.1 coordinate 21,956, forward strand.
CTACCGGGACCCGTTCGGCCCGTCGCCGACCGGGCGGCTCTACCGGACGGGCGACGCCGTGCGGCTGCTGCCCGCCGGGGCGGGCGGCGAGGACCGCCCGACCCTGCAGTACCTGGGGCGGGTCGACCGGCAGGTGAAGATCTCCGGCGTGCGGATGGAGCTGGGCGAGATCGAGGCGGTGCTGCAGCGGCACCCCGGGGTGCGCGCCGCGGCCGTCGTCGTGCACGAGTACCCGGCCAGGTAGCGGCCGGGCTGGGGCGGCCGGCGGCACGCCCCGCGCGGAGATCATTTAACGCTCCGTAATCGCCTTGTTCGTGTTGAGTTGTCAACCTTTGTCATAGGGTGAGCGTCCTGCCGCTGACCGCCCATGCCGGTGACCGGGTCTTTTGTCACTCCCGTGAGCAATTGGCGGGGTCAAGTTCTACTTTCGAGGGGATTGCGAGGCATGTGACAGGCTGGTTAACTGTGGCCCCGCTACTCCTGAGTAGGACGATGGGTCGCGGGGCGGGTCCCGGTCGAGGGCGGAAAGCGGCGGCGCTCTGTATTGGCGGGACCACGGGGCGTCGATCCCCGGGTCCGCGCGCCGCCGCCGCGTTCCCGGAAGGGACTCGGGTGAAAGGGGACGGGGAGCAGCCCGATCAGTTCTGTGGTCATTCTCTTTGAATTCCGCCCGCCGGCGCCTTCCTGACGCCGAAGCCTGGCACAAAGCAAACCCCCTTCGACCGGGAAAGCACCACTTGATGTCGTCCACCGAGTACGTTCCTCTATCGGCCGCTCAGCAGAGCGTCTGGTACGCGCAGCAGCTGGCGCCCGAAACGCCGATCCATATCGCGCAGTACATCGAGATCGAGGGCCCGCTCGACCACGAACTCTTCGACCGGGTGGCGCGGATCGGCGCGCACGAGGTGCTGGCGCTGCACGCCCGGTTCGCCGAGCGGGACGGCGCGGTGCGGCAGGTCCTCGACCCGGACGCGAGCGTCTCGATCCCGCTAGTGGACCTGTCCGTCGAGCCCGACCCGGACGCGGCGGCGCGGGCGTGGATGAAGGCGCGGATGGCGGAGCCGCTGCCGCTGGACGGCGACCGGCTGTTCGTCACCGCGATGCTGCGGCTGTCGCCCGTGCTGCACCGGTGGTTCATCCGCACCCACCACGCGATCCAGGACGGCCACAGCGGGCCGCTGATCATGCACCGGGCCGCCGAGGTGTACACCTCGCTGGCGAACGGCGGCGAGTACGTCCCGGCGGAGCTCGGCGACTACCGCCGCGTCCTCGCCGAGGAGGAGGAGTACCGGGCGTCGGAGCGGTTCGAGCGGGACCGCGCCTACTGGACGGAGCGGTTCGCCGACAAGCCCGTCGCGGTGAGCCTGGCCGACGACATGGCCGAGCCGACCGCCGACTTCATCAGCCGGGTCGAGGTCGTCCCGCCGGAGCAGTCCGCGGCGCTCGCGACGGGGGCGCGCCGGCTCCGCACCGCCACGCAGGGCCTCGCGATCGCGGCGACCGCCGCGTACGTGGCGCGGATGACCGGCACCGAGGACGTCATCCTCGGCCTCGCGGTCAGCGGCCGCACCACGCGGATCGCGCGCGAGACGCCGGCGATGCTGTCGACGATCCTGCCGCTGCGCGTCCAGGTCCGGCCGGACATGACGGTGGACGAGCTGGTCCGCGCGGCGACGCGGGCGAGCGCGCGGGCGCTGCGGCACCAGCGGTACCGCCGCGAGGACCTGCTGCGCGACCTGAAGCTGCTCGGCGAGCGGCGCCGGCTCTACGGCCCCGTCATCAACATCATGGCGTTCGACTACCGGCTCGACTTCGCCGGGCTGCCGGCGCGGATGCACGCCATCACGATCGGCCCGATCGACGACCTCGCGATCAACATCTACGACAACCTCGACGGCGCCGGGATCCGCGTCGACTTCGAGGCGCACCCCGACCTGTACACCGAGGAGCAGGTCGCCGCGCACCACGAGCGGTACGTCCGGTTCATGCGCGCGCTCGGCGAGGCGGACCCGTCGACGCCGCTGCGGGACGTGGAGCTGCTCGACGACGCGGAGCGCGACCTCGTCCTGCGGCGGTGGAACGACACGGCGCACCCGGTCGCGCCCGCCGTCGTGCCGGAGCTCGTCGAGGCCCAGGCGGCGCGGACCCCCGCGCGGACGGCCGTCGCCGCCGGCGACGTCCGGCTCTCCTACGCCGACCTCAACGCCCGCGCGAACCGGCTCGCCCGGCACCTCGTCGCGCGCGGCGTCGGCGCGGAGGACTTCGTCGCGCTGGCCCTCCCGCGCGACGAGGACCTCGTCGTCGCGGCGCTGGCCGTGCTGAAGGCGGGCGCCGCCTACCAGCCGATCGACCTCGCCTACCCGGCGGACCGCATCGCCTACATGCTGGACGACGCCGCGCCCGCCTGCGTCATCACGACCCGCTCCGCCGAGCTGCCCGGCGGCACGCCCCGCGTCGAGCTCGACGTCCTCGACCTCGGCGGCCTGCCGGGGGACGACCTCACCGACGCCGAGCGCGTCCGGCCGCTCCGCCCGGCCCATCCCGCCTACGTCATCTACACCTCGGGCTCGACGGGCCGCCCCAAGGGCGTCGTCATCTCGCACGCGAACGTGGTCGACTTCTGCGCCGAGTCGATGGTGAGCTACGGGCCCGAGCGGATGCGGCGCGTCCTGTTCTCCACGTCGCTGAACTTCGACGTGTCGCTGTTCGAGTGGCTGGTGCCGCTGACGGCCGGCGGCGAGATCGAGATCGTCCGCGACCTGCTGGAGGTCGCCGAGCGCGGCGGCTGGTCGGGCTCGCTGATCAGCGGCGTGCCGTCGGCGGTCTCGGTGCTGCTCGCGCGCACCGACTTCCGGCTCGATGTCGGGGACGTGGCGCTCGGCGGGGAGGCGCTCTCGCCGCGGCTGCTGCGCGACGTCCGGGCGCTGCTGCCGGACGCGCGGATCTCCAACATCTACGGCCCCACCGAGGCGACGGTCTTCGTGACGGGCTGGTTCGACGACGGCAACGCCTCCGGGATGGCGCCGATCGGCGGCCCGATGGCCAACACCCGCGCGTACGTGCTGGACGAGCGGCTGCGGCCCGTCCCGGTCGGCGTGCCCGGCGAGCTGTACGTGGCGGGCGACGGCCTCGCGCGCGGCTACCTGCGCCGCCCGGGGCTGACCGCCGACCGGTTCGTGGCCTGCCCGTTCGGCGGCCCCGGCGAGCGGATGTACCGGACGGGCGACCTCGTCCGCTGGAACCGCGACGGGAACATCGAGTACCTCGGCCGCCTCGACCACCAGGTGAAGGTCCGCGGCTTCCGGATCGAGCTGGGCGAGATCGAGGCGGCGCTGTCGGCGCATCCCGCGGTGACGCAGAGCGTCGTCGTCGCCCGCCGCGACGCCGCCGGCGATACCGTCCTGGTCGGCTACGTCGTCGGCCCCGACGCAAGGGCGGTGCCGGCGCAGGAGCTGCGCGGGTTCGTCGGCCGGACGCTGCCCGCGTACATGGTGCCGTCGGCGATCGTGGCGCTGGACGCGATGCCGCTCAACCCGAACGGGAAGCTGGACCGTGCCGCGCTGCCCGAGCCGGACCTCGCCGCGCCGGAGTCCGCGCGGGGCCCGCGCGACGCCCGCGAGGAGATCCTCGCCGGCATCTTCGCCGACGTCCTCGGGGTGGAGCGGGTCGGCGTCGACGACGGGTTCTTCGACCACGGCGGCGACTCGCTGAAGGCGACCCGCGTCGTGGCGCGGGCGCGCGCCGCGCTGAACGTCGAGCTGCCCGTCCGGGCGCTGTTCGAGACGCCGACCGTCGCCGGCCTCGCCGAGCGGATCGCCGCGTCCGGCGGCGAGGCGCGGCGGCCCGCGCTGCGGCCGGCGGAGCGGCCCGACCCGCTGCCGGTGTCGCACGCCCAGGAGCGGCTCTGGTTCCTCAACCGCCTCGAGGGCCTCACCGCGACCTACAACCTGCCGATCCCGCTGCGGCTGACCGGCGCGGTCGACGTCGCCGCGATGCGCGCCGCGCTCCGCGACGTCGTCGCCCGGCACGAGTCGCTGCGGACCGTCTTCGGCGACGCCGACGGCGAACCGGTCCAGATCATCCTGGACCCGGCCGACGCCGACCCGCCGCTGGCGATCGGCGACGCCGACCCCGGCGACCTGTTCGGGGCGGTGTTCGCCGACGCCACCCGCGGCTTCGACCTGGCGTCCGACCTGCCCCTCCGGGCCCACCTGTACCGCCTCGGCACGGACGAGCATCTGCTGCTGCTCGTCCTGCACCACATCGCGGGCGACGGCTGGTCGATGGCGCCGCTGGCCCGCGACGTCGTCACCGCCTACCTGGCGCGCCGCGACGGGAAGGCGCCCGAGTGGGCGCCGCTGCCCGTCCAGTACGCCGACTACGCGCTCTGGCAGCGCGAGCTGCTCGGCTCCGAGGACGACCCGGACGGCCTCGCCGCCCGCCAGATCGCCTACTGGAAGGACGCCCTCGCCGGGCTGCCCGACCAGATCGCCCTCCCGCTGGACCGGCCGCGCCCCGACCGCGCCTCCTACCGGGGCGGGCGGGCCGCCTTCGAGGTCCCGGCGGAGCTGCACGAGGGGCTGCGCGCCGTCGCCCGCGACCACCAGGTCAGCGTGTTCATGGTGCTGCAGGCCGCGCTCGCCGCGCTGCTCACCCGGCTCGGCGCCGGCACCGACGTGCCGATCGGCTCGCCGATCGCGGGCCGCACCGACCAGGCCCTCGACGACCTCGTCGGGGTGTTCGTCAACACCCTCGTGCTGCGCACCGACACCTCGGGCGACCCGTCGTTCGCGGAGCTGCTGGCGCGGGTCCGGGAGACCGACCTCGCCGCCTACGCGCACCAGGACGTCCCGTTCGAGCGGCTCGTCGAGGTGCTGAACCCGGTCCGGTCGCTGGCCCGGCACCCGCTGTTCCAGGTGATGCTGACCCTGCAGAACAACCCCGAGGCGTCCGTCGAGCTGCCCGGCCTGCACGTCGCGGTCGAGCCGGTGGACCCGGGCGTCGCGAAGTTCGACCTGGAGTTCCTGCTGGAGGGCGCCCCGGACGGCGGCCTCAGCGGCGTCCTGGAGTACGCGCGGGACCTGTTCGACGCGGGCACCGCCGAGCGGCTCACCGGCTGGTACCTGCGCACCCTCGAACAGGTCGCCGCGACCCGCGCCGCCGTCACCGTGGACGGCCTCGACCTGCCCGGCGTCACCCTCGTCGAGGTCGCCGAACCGGCCGCGGGGCCGGTCGAGAAGCGCCTCGTCGCCTACGTCGTCGCCGCGCCCGGCGAGGCCGTCGACCCGGAGGAGCTGCGCGCGCACGTCCGCGCGAACCTGCCCGAGGCGATGGTCCCCGCCGCCGTCGTCGTGCTGGACGAGCTGCCGCTCACCCCGAACGGCAAGGTCGACACCAGGGCGCTGCCGAAGCCGGACCTCGCGCCCGCCGTCCCCGCCACCGCGTTCCGGGCCCCGTCGGGGGAGCGGGAGGAGGCCGTCGCGGCCGTCTTCGCCGACCTGCTCGGCCTCGACCGCGTCGGCGCCGACGACGACTTCTTCGCGCTCGGCGGCAACTCGCTGATCGCGATGCGGGTCGTCAGCCGCGTCCGCCGGACGCTGGACGCGGAGCTGCCCGTCCGCGCGCTGTTCGAGGCGCCGACCGTCGCCGGGCTCGCCGCGCTGCTGGACCGCCGGGACGCCGCGCCCGGACGTCCCGCGCTGGAGCCCCGGGAGCGGCCCGAGACCGTCCCGCCGTCGTACGCGCAGCAGCGGCAGTGGTTTCTCAACCGGTTCGAGGGACCGTCCGCGACCTACAACATGCCGATCGCGCTGCGCGTCCGCGGCCCGCTCGACGTGGACGCGCTCCGGGCCGCCGTCGGCGACGTCGTCGGGCGGCACGAGACGCTCCGCACGATCCTGCCCGACAGCGGCGGCGTGCCGCGCCAGCAGGTGCTGGACCCGGCCGCGGCCCGGCCGGAGCTGGAGATCACCGAGACCGCCGAGGCCGAGCTGCCGGCGCGGCTGGCCATGGCGGCCGGCTACGCCTTCGACATCTCCGCCGAGCCGCCGCTGCGCACCCACCTGTTCCGGCTCGCGCCGGACGAGCACGTCGTGCTGCTGCTCCTGCAGCACGTCGGCGGCGACGGCTGGTCGATGGCGCCGCTGGCCCGCGACGTCCTCACCGCCTACGCGGCGCGCGTGGAGGGCCGGGCGCCGGACTGGGCGCCGCTGCCCGTCCAGTACGCCGACTACACGCTCTGGCAGCAGGAGCTGTTCGGGTCGGAGGACGATCCGGACAGCCTGATCTCCCGGCAGATCGCGTACTGGCGGGACGCGCTCGCCGGGCTCCCCGAGGAGCTCGGACTGCCGGCCGACCGGCCGCGTCCGGCGCAGGCGTCCTACCGCGGCGCGACGGCCCGGTTCCGGCTCGGCACCGACGTGCACGCGGCGCTGCGGAGGCTCGCGCTCGACACCGGCGCCAGCCCGTTCATGGTCGCGCAGGCCGCGTTCGCGGCGCTGCTGACGCGGCTCGGCGCGGGCACGGACGTGCCGGTCGGGTCGCCGATCGCGGGCCGCACCGACGAGGCCCTGGACGACCTCGTCGGCATGTTCGTCAACATGCTGGTGTTCCGCACCGACACCTCCGGCGACCCGTCGTTCCGCGAGCTGGTCGCGCGGGTCAAGGAGACCGACCTCGCCGCCTACGCGCACCAGGACGTCCCGTTCGAGCGGCTCGTCGAGGTCCTCAACCCGCCGCGGCACCTCGCCCGGCACCCGCTGTTCCAGGTCGGGCTGACGTTCCAGAACAACCCGGAGGCGCGGCTGGAGCTGCCCGGCTTCACCGCCGAGGCGGAGCCGCTGCACGCCGGCGTGTCCCGGTTCGACCTGCTGATGGTCCTCACCGAGCGGGAGGACGGCCTCGACGGCGAGCTGGAGTACGCGCTCGACCTGTACGACCCGGCGACGGCGGAGCGGCTCGTCGCCCGCTTCGAGCGGTACCTGTCGGCGCTGCTCGCCGACCCGGACGCCCCCATCGGCGCCGCGGACGTCCTCGACCCGGCCGAGCGCGACCTGGTCCTCGGCGAATGGGCGGGCGGCAAGGCGCCGGAGGTGGAGCGGTCGACGATCCCGGCGCTGTTCGAGGCGCAGGCGGCGGCGCGTCCGGGGGCGGTGGCGGTGTCGTTCGAGGGTGTGTCGCTGACGTACGGGGAGGTGAACGCGCGGGCGAACCGGCTGGCGCGGCGCCTGGCCGAGCAGGGCGTCGGCCCGGAGCAGTTCGTCGCGCTGAAACTGCCGCGCTCGGCGGACCTGGTCGTGGCGATCCTCGCCGTGCTGAAGTCGGGCGCCGCCTACGTCCCGATGGACCCGGACTACCCCGAGGACCGCATCGCGTACATGGTCGAGGACGCCGCCCCCGTCCTGACCATCGGCCCGGACGATCTCGACGCGTCCGGCTACGACGACGCGAACCTCGGCGTGGCGATCTCGCCCGACCATCCCGCGTACGTGATCTACACGTCGGGGTCGACCGGGCGTCCCAAGGGCGTCGTGGTCCCGCACCAGAACGTCGTCCGGCTGCTGCGCTCGACGGAGCACTGGTTCGATTTCGGCCCCGACGACGTGTGGACGCTGTTCCACTCCTACGCCTTCGACTTCACCGTCTGGGAGCTGTGGGGCTCGCTGCTCTACGGCGGCCGCCTGGTCGTCGTCCCGTACCTGACGTCGCGGTCGCCCGACGAGTTCCTGAAGCTGCTGGCCGACGAGCGCGTGACCGTCCTGAACCAGACGCCGTCGGCGTTCTACCAGCTCATGGCCGCCGACAAGGCGAACCCGGGCGCGGATCTCGCGCTGCGGTACGTCGTGTTCGGCGGCGAGGCCCTCGAACTGGGCCGCCTGGAGGACTGGTACTCGCGGCACCCCGAGGACGCGCCGACCCTCGTGAACATGTACGGGATCACCGAGACCACGGTGCACGTCTCGTACATCGCCCTGGACCGCGCCTACGCCGCGACCGCGCCGGGCAGCGTCATCGGCGCCGGCATCCCGGACCTGCGCGTCTACGTGCTCGACGCGCGGCTCCAGCCCGTCCCGCCGGGCGTCGTCGGTGAGCTGTACGTCGCGGGCCCGGGGCTGGCGCGCGGCTACCTGAACCGTCCCGGCCTGAGCGCGGAGCGGTTCGTCGCCGACCCGCACGGCGCCCCCGGCACCCGCATGTACCGGACCGGCGACCTCGGGCGGTGGCTGAAGGACGGCCGCCTCGAATACCTCGGCCGCAGCGACCAGCAGGTGCAGCTCCGCGGCTTCCGCATCGAGCTGGGCGAGATCGAAGCGGCCCTGGCCCGGCACGACGCCGTGTCGGACGCCGCCGTCGTCGTCCGCGACGACCGCCTCGTCGCCTACGTCGTCGCCTCGGCGCCCGTCGACTCCGCCGAGCTGCGCAAGTTCGCAAGCGGCGGCCTGCCCGACCACATGGTCCCGGCCGTGGTCGTGGAGCTGGACGCGCTGCCGCTGACCGTCAACGGCAAGCTCGACCGCGCGGCGCTGCCCGCGCCCGACTTCGCCGCCAAGACGTCCTCTCGTGCGCCCCGCACGCCGGAGGAGGAGACCCTCGCCGGGCTGTTCCGGGAGGTCCTCACCCTGGAGCGGGTCGGGATCGACGACGGGTTCTTCGACCTCGGCGGCGACTCGATCATCGCGATCCAGCTCGTGTCGCGGGCCCGGCAGTCCGGCCTGGTCATCACGCCCCGCGACGTGTTCCAGCACCAGACCGTCGAGGAGCTCGCCGCGGCCGCGCGGCCGGTCGGCGAGGACGAGCGCGTCGAGGCCGAGGCGCCCGGCGCGGGCGTCGGACCGGTCCCGGTCACCCCGATCGTCGCGTGGCTCCGCGACCGGGTCGGCGGCGACGCGTCCCTGATCAGGGGCTTCCACCAGTCGATGCTGCTGCGCACCCCGCCCGCGCTCGGCGCGGAGGGCCTCACGGCCGCGTTCCAGACCGTCCTGGACCACCACGACGTCCTCCGGCTCCGCCTCGACGCCGACGGCGACCGGTGGCAGCCGGTCGTCCGGCAGGCCGGCGCCGTGGACGCCGCCGCCCTCGTCACCCGGGTGGACGTCGCGGGCCTCGACGCCGACAAGCTCGCCGTGGTCATCGCCGAGCAGGCCGCCGCCGCCCGCGACCGCCTCGACCCCGAGGCCGGGACGACGGCGCAGCTCGTCTGGTTCGACGCGGGCCGCGAGCAGGGCCGCCTCCTCGTCGTCCTGCACCACCTCGTCGTGGACGGCGTCACCTGGCGGATCCTGCTGCCCGACCTCGTCACCGCCTGGGCGGGCGGGACCCTCGACCCCGTCCCGACCTCGTTCCGCCGGTGGGCGCAGCGGCTCACCGCCACCGCCGCCGACCGCGAGGACGAGCTGGAGGACTGGCTCGACATCGTGGACGGCCCGCCCCAGCGGCTCGGCCCGCGCGCCCTCGACCCGCGCGTGGACATCGCCGCCCGCGCCCGGTCGCTGACCGTGGAGCTGCCCGCCGACGTCACCGGCCCGCTGCTCACCGACGTGCCCGCCGCGTTCCACGGCCGCGCCAACGACGTCCTGCTCACCGGCCTCGCCCTCGCCGTCGCGCAGTGGCGCCGCCGGCACGGCGCCGGCCGCGGCACGGACGTGCTCGTCGACCTCGAAGGCCACGGCCGCGAGGACGTGGTTCCGGGCGTGGACCTGTCCCGCACCGCCGGCTGGTTCACCTCCATCCACCCCGTCCGGCTCGACGCCGGCGCCGCCGACTGGGCCGCGGTCCGCGACGGCGGCGCCGCCGTCGGCACCGCGATCAAGAAGGTGAAGGAGCAGCTCCGCGCCGTCCCGGACGGCGGCATCGGGTACGGGCTGCTGCGCTACGGCGGCGGCGACGCCGCCGAGGAGCTCGCCGAACCGCCCGCCGCGCCGATCGCGTTCAACTACCTCGGCCGTGTCGCGCCCGGCGACGGGGACGGCGACTGGACGATCGCGCCCGAGGAGACGCCCGCGGGCGAGGACCCGCGGATGCCGGTCGCGCACGTCCTGGAGATCAACGCGATCACCCGCGACGTGCCCGGCGGCCCGGTGCTGTCGGCGACGTGGACGTGGCCCGGCGGGCTGCTGGAGCAGGCCGCCGTCCGGGAGCTGGCCGACGGCTGGTTCACCGCGCTGCGCGGCCTCGTCGCGCACGTCGCCGCCGCCGGCGACGCCGCCCCCGCCGGCGGGTTCACCCCGTCCGACCTGCTCGTGGACCTGGACCAGAGCGAGATCGACAAGCTGCAGAACGCGTGGAGGGGCCAGTCGTGAACCGGGGGGACCTCGAGGACATCCTGCCGCTGTCTCCCTTGCAGCAGGGGTTCTTCTTCCACGCGCTGTTCGACGCCGAGGGCGGCGAGGGCGACGGCGCGGACGGCAGGGACGTCTACACCGCGCAGATCGTGCTCGACCTCGAAGGGCCGGTGGACGCCGGGGCGCTGCGGACGGCCGCCGAGACGCTGCTGCGCCGGCACTCCAACCTGCGCGCCGCGTTCTGGCACGAGGACCTGTCGCGGCCCGTGCAGGTCGTGCCGCGCACCGTCGAGCTGCCGTGGGAGGAGACCGAGGCGGCGGACGCCGCCGAGGCCGACGCGATCGTGGCGCGGGAGCGGGCGCGCGGCTTCGACATGACCGCGCCGCCGCTGCTGCGGTTCGTGCTGGTCCGGACGGGCCCGGAGCGGTACCGGCTGATCTTCACCAACCACCACATCCTGCTGGACGGCTGGTCCACGCCGATCCTGGCGACCGAGCTGTTCATGCTGTACGTGCAGGGCGGCCACGACGCCGGGTTCCCGCGCGTCACCCCGTACAAGAACTACCTGGCGTGGCTGGCGAAGCAGGACCGCGCCGCCGCCGAGGAGGCGTGGCGCCGCGCCCTCGACGGGGTGGAGGAGCCGAGCCTCGTCGCGCCGGAGGCCGCCGCCCGCGCGCCGCGCCCGCCGGAACGCACCGCCGCCGAGCTGGACGAGCGCACCACCCGCCGGCTGTCCCGGGCCGCCCGCCGGCACGGCGTCACGCTCAGCACCGTGCTGCAGGGCGCGTGGGGCCTGGTCCTCGGCCGGTTCCTCGGCAGCGAGGACGTGGTGTTCGGCGCGACCGTGTCGGGCCGCCCGCCGGAGCTGCCCGGCATCGAGCAGATGATCGGCCTGTTCATCAACACGCTGCCGATCCGCGTCCGGCACCGCCCGGACGAGCCGCTCGCCACGCTGATGGAGCGGCTCCAGGAGGAGCAGACCGCGCTGCTGGCGCACCACCATCTCGGCCTCACCGACATCCAGCGGGTCGCGGGCCACGGCGGCGCGCTGTTCGACACGATGACGGTGCTGGAGAACTACCCGTTCGACCCGGCCATGCTGGACGGCTCGCTGAACGGGGTCCGCATCGCCGCCGCCGACTCCTACGACGCGACGCACTTCCCGCTGTCGTTCGTCGCGGTACCGGACGACCGGCTGTCGCTGCGCCTGCACTACCGGCCCGACGTGTTCGAGCGGGAGGTCGTCGAGGCGCTGCTGGCCCGCGTCCGCCGCTTCCTGGAGGCGTTCGCGGAGGACTCGTCTCAGCTCATCGGCGCGGTCCCGCTGGCGAGCGAGGACGAGCGCGCCGCCCTGGCGCGCTGGAACGACACCGCCGCCGACGTCCCGTCCGGCACGCTGCCGGCGCTGTTCGAGGCGCAGGCGGCGCGCACCCCCGGCGAGACCGCCCTCGTGTGCGGCGACACGTCCCTCACCTACGCCGAGCTGAACGGGCGCGCCAACCGGCTCGCGCACGAGCTGATCGCGCGGGGGATCGGCGCCGAGGACCGCGTCGCGATCGTCCTGCCGCGCACGCCCGAGATCGTCGTGGCGATCCTCGGCGTGCTGAAGGCGGGCGCCGCGTACGTGCCGGTCGATCCCGAGTACCCGGCGGACCGCATCGCGTACATGCTGGACGACTGCCGTCCCGCGCTCACCCTCACCGCCGAGGACCTGCCGCTGGGCGGAAGCGGGCCCGAGCACGACCCCGGCGACCCCGCCGACGCCGACCGGGTCCGGCCGCTGCGGGCGGGCAACGCCGCCTACGTCATCTACACGTCCGGATCGACGGGGCGCCCCAAGGGCGTGACGATCCCGCACACCGGCGTCCTGAACTACTTCGAGGCGCACCGGGACGCGTTCATCGACCCGGCGATCGCGGCGGCCGGCGCGCGCCGGATGCGGTTCGCGCACCTCGCGTCGTTCTCGTTCGACACGTCCTGGCACGGGCTGCTGTGGATGATGCACGGCCACGAGCTGCACCTCATCGACGACGCGACGCGCCGGGACGTCGAGGCGTACACCGCGTACGTGGCGCGCGCGCGGATCGACCTGGTCAACACCACGCCGTCGCACTTCGCCTCGCTCCGCGAGGCGGGCCTGCTCGACGATGACGGCCGCCACCTGCCCTCGCACCTGCTGCTCGGCGGCGAGGCCGTCGGCGACGCGCTCTGGAACGAGCTGCGCGGGGTCCCCGGCCTGACGACGCGGAACCTCTACGGCCCGACCGAGTCGACCATCGACACGATGAACCAGGTCGTCGCGCGGTCCGAGCGGGTCTCCATCGGCGGGCCGCACCGCAACACGCGCGCCTACGTGCTGGACGCGGCGCTCCAGCCCGCGCCCGCGGGCGTTCCCGGCGAGCTGTACCTCGCGGGTGCGCAGCTCGCGCGCGGCTACCTCGGGCGGCCGGGGCTGTCCGCCGAGCGGTTCGTCGCCGACCCGTTCGGCGCGCCGGGCGACCGCATGTACCGGACCGGCGACCTCGCCCGCTGGCTCCCCGGCGGCACCATCGAGTACCTGGGCCGCGCCGACGACCAGGTCAAGATCCGCGGGTTCCGGGTCGAGCCGGGGGAGATCGAGGCCGTCGTCGCCGGGCTCGACGGGGTCGCACAAGCCGCCGTGGTCGTCCGCGAGGACCGGCCCGGCGACCGGCGGCTCGCCGCCTACGTGGTGCCCGCGGACCGGGCGGCGGGCCTGGACGCCGCCGCGCTGCGGCGGTCCGCGGCCGAGCGGCTGCCCGACTACATGGTCCCGGCGTTCACCGTGCTGGACGCGCTGCCGCTGACCGTGAACGGGAAGCTGGACCGGTCCGCGCTGCCCGCGCCCGACACCGGCGCGCCGGTGAGCCGCGCGCCGCGCTCCCCGCAGGAGGAGATCCTCTGCGGGCTGTTCGCGGAGATCCTCGGCGTCCCGCGGGTCGGCGTCGACGACGGGTTCTTCGACCTCGGCGGCGACTCGCTCACCGCGACCCGCCTCGTCGGCCGGATCCGGACCGCGCTGCGCGCCGAGCTGCCCGTCCGGGCGCTGTTCGAGGCCCCGACGGTCGCGGGCCTCGCCGAGCGGCTCGCCGGGGCCGGCGGGGACGTGCGGCCGCCGCTGCGGCGCGCCGAGCGCCCCGAGGTCGTGCCGCTGTCGTACGCGCAGCAGCGGCTCTGGTTCCTCAACCGGTTCGAGGGCGCGTCCGCGACGTTCAACATGCCGGTCGCGCTGCGGCTGGAGGGCGCCCTCGACCTGGACGCGCTGCGCGCCGCGCTCGCCGACGTCGTCGAGCGGCACGAGTCGCTGCGGACGATCTTCCCGGACGGGTCGGGCAGCGCCCGCCAGCTCGTCCTGGACCCGGCCGCCGCCCGGCCGCGCCTCGACGTCGCCCCCGTCGCCGAGGCGGCGCTGCCGGCGGCGCTCGCCGCCGAGGTCGGGCGGGGCTTCGACCTGTCGGTGGAGCCGCCGCTGCGGGCCCGGCTGTTCGCCCTCGACGGTGATACGCACGACGGTGACACGCACGACGGCGGCGCGCACGTCCTGGTGCTGGTGCTGCACCACATCGCGGCGGACGGCTGGTCGATGGCGCCGCTGGCCCGCGACGTGGTCCTCGCTTACGCGGCGCGCGCGGAGGGCCGGGCGCCGCAGTGGGCGCCGCTGCCCGTCCAGTACGCCGACTACACGCTCTGGCAGCGCGAGCTGTTCGGGTCCGAGGACGACCCGGACAGCCTGATCTCCCGGCAGATCGCGTACTGGCGGGACGCGCTGGCGGGACTGCCGGAGGAGCTGCGGCTGCCCACCGACCGGCCGCGCCCGCCGGAGGCGTCCTACCGGGGCGGCACGCACGCTTTCGAGCTGGACGCCGAGCTGCACGCGGGCCTGCTGCGGCTCGCCCGGGAGAGCGGCGCGAGCCTGTTCATGGTCATGCAGGCCGCGTTCGCCGCGCTGCTGACCCGGCTCGGCGCGGGCACCGACGTCCCGATCGGGTCGCCGATCGCGGGCCGCACCGACGAGGCCCTGGACGACCTCGTCGGCATGTTCGTCAACATGCTCGTCCTGCGCACCGACACCTCCGGCGACCCGTCGTTCCGCGAGCTGGTCGCGCGGGTGAAGGAGACCGACCTCGCGGCCTACGGCCACCAGGACCTGCCGTTCGAGCGGCTCGTCGAGGTGCTGAACCCGGCGCGGTCGATGGCCCGTCACCCGCTGTTCCAGGTCGCCCTGTCGTTCCAGAACAACCCCGAGGCGCGCCTGGAGATGGACGGCCTCACCGGCGGGGCGGAGCCGCTCACCGCCGGGACGGCGAAGTACGACCTGTCCCTCTACCTGGAGGAGCGGCACGGCGGCGACGGCGCGCCGGACGGGATCGAGGCCGGTCTCGAATACGCCCTCGACCTGTTCGACCCGGCGACCGCCGCCGCGATCGCCGGACGGTTCGAGCGACTTGTCCGCGACCTCGTCGCCGACCCGGACGCCCCCATCGGCACCGCCGAGATCCTGGAACGCGCCGAACGCCGCACCATCCTGCGCAAGTGGGCGGGCGGCAAGGCGCCGGAGGTGGAGCGGTCGACGATCCCGGCGCTGTTCGAGGCGCAGGCGGCGGCGCGTCCGGGCGCGGTGGCGGTGTCGTTCGAGGGCGTGTCGCTGACGTACGGGGAGGTGAACGCGCGGGCGAACCGGCTGGCGCGGCGCCTGGCCGAGCAGGGCGTCGGCCCGGAGCAGTTCGTCGCGCTGGCGCTGCCGCGCTCCGCCGATCTCGTCGTCGCGATCCTCGCGGTCCTGAAGGCCGGGGCGGCGTACGTCCCGATCGACCCCGACTACCCCGAGGACCGCATCGCGTACATGGTCGAGGACGCCGCCCCCGTCCTGACCCTGCGTCCCGACGACCTGGACGCGTCCGGCTACGACGACGCGAACCTCGGCGTTGCGGTCTCGCCGGACCATCCCGCGTACGTGATCTACACGTCGGGGTCGACCGGGCGTCCCAAGGGCGTCGTGGTCCCGCACCAGAACGTCGTCCGGCTGCTGCGCTCCACCGAGGAGTGGTTCCACTTCGGCCCGGACGACGTCTGGACGCTGTTCCACTCCTACGCGTTCGACTTCTCGGTGTGGGAGCTGTGGGGGCCGCTGCTGCACGGCGGCCGTCTCGTGGTGGTCCCGTACCTGACGTCGCGGTCGCCCGACGAGTTCCTGAAGCTGCTGGCCGACGAGCAGGTCACCGTCCTGAACCAGACGCCGTCGGCGTTCTACCAGCTCATGGCCGCCGACAAGGCGAACCCGGGCGCGGATCTCGCGCTGCGGTACGTCGTGTTCGGCGGCGAGGCCCTCGACCTCGGACGCCTCGAAGACTGGTACTCCCGCCACGCCGAGGACGCGCCGACCCTCGTCAACATGTACGGGATCACCGAGACGACCGTCCACGTCTCGTACCTCGCCCTCGACCGGGTCTCCTCGGCCACCGCGCCGGGCAGCGTCATCGGTACCGGCATCCCGGACCTGCGCGTCTACGTCCTCGATGCGCGGCTCCAGCCCGTCCCGCCGAACGTGGTGGGGGAGATGTACGTCGCGGGCCCGGGGTTGGCGCGCGGCTACCTGAACCGTCCCGGCCTGACCGCCGAGCGGTTCGTCGCCGACCCGCACGGCAAGCCGGGCACCCGCATGTACCGGACCGGAGACCTCGGCCGCCGGCGCGCCGACGGCACGCTCGAATACCTCGGCCGCGCCGACCAGCAGGTGCAGCTGCGCGGCTTCCGGATCGAGCTGGGCGAGGTCCAGTCCGCGCTGACCCGGCACGACGCCGTGGCGGACGCGGCCGTCGTCGTCCGCGACGACCGCCTGATCGGCTACGTCGTGACCACCGGCGAGACCGACCCGGCGGAGCTGCGCGCGTTCGCGGGCCGGGGCCTGCCCGACTACATGGTCCCGGCCGCCGTGGTGGTGCTCGACGCGCTGCCGCTCACCACGAACGGCAAGCTCGACCGCGCGGCGCTGCCCGCGCCCGACTTCGCCGCGAAGGCGTCGTCGCGCGCGCCGCGCACGCCCGAGGAGGAGACGCTCGCCGGGCTGTTCGCCGAGGTGCTGAACCTGGAGCGGGTCGGGATAGACGACGGGTTCTTCGACCTCGGCGGCGACTCGATCATCGCGATCCAGCTCGTGTCGCGGGCCCGGCAGTCCGGCCTGGTCATCACGCCCCGCGAGGTGTTCCAGCACCAGACCGTCGAGGAGCTGGCGGCGGCGTCGCGCCCCGTCGGCGAGGGCGAGCGGATCGAGGCGGAGGCGCCCGGCGCGGGCGTCGGCCAGGTCCCCGCCACCCCGATCATGCGCTGGTTCCAGGAGCTGGACGGCCCGACCGCCGGCTACAGCCAGCGGATGCTGCTGCAGGTCCCGCCCGGCCTCGGCGCCGGGGAGCTGGCGGCGGCCCTCCAGACCCTCGTCGACCACCACGACATGCTGCGGCTCCGCGTGCGGGACGGCGAGTTCGAGGTCGCCGAGCCCGGCGCGGTCGACGCGGCGCCGCTGGTCCATCGCGTCGACGTCACCGGCCTTGACGGCGGCGCGCTGCGCGCCGTCCTCGCCGAGCAGGCCCGCGCCGCCCGCGACCGCCTCGACCCCGGGGCCGGGACGGTGGCGCAGCTCGTCTGGTTCGACGCCGGCCCCGGCGCGTCCGGCCGCCTGCTGCTGACCCTGCACCACCTCGTCGTCGACGGCGTGTCCTGGCGGATCCTGCTGCCCGACCTCGTCACCGCCTGGGCGGGCGGGACCCTCGACCCCGTCCCGACCTCGTTCCGCCGCTGGGCGCAGCGCTTGGTCGCGGAGGCGTCCGACCCGTCCCGCACCGCCGAGCTGGCGCTGTGGGAGGACGTCCTCGCCACCCCCGACCCCGCCCTCGGCGCCCGCCCCCTGGACCCGAAGGCCGACACGTTCGGGACGGCCCGGCACCTCACCCTCCACCTGCCCGCCGACGTCACCGGGCCGCTGCTCACCGACGTCCCGGCCGCGTTCCACGGCCGCGCCAACGACGTCCTGCTCACCGGCCTCGCCCTCGCCGTCGCCGAATGGCGCCGCGACCGGGGCGTGTGCGACGACACCGCCGTCCTCATCGACCTGGAGGGCCACGGCCGCGAGGAGATCGTGCCGGGCGTCGACCTGTCCCGCACCGCCGGCTGGTTCACCGCGATCCACCCCGTCCGGCTCGACGCCGGCTGGGTCGAGCCCGGCGACGTCCGCGAGGGCGGGCAGGCCGTCGGCACCGCGCTGAAGCGGGTCAAGGAGCAGCTGCGGGAGATCCCCGACAACGGGATCGGGTACGGGCTGCTGCGCCACCTCAACCCGGCCGCCGCGGGGCGGCTCGGCGGCCGCCCGCACCCGCAGATCGCCTTCAACTACCTCGGCCGGTCCGCGGTGCCCGAGGCCACCGACTGGGGGCCCGCCGGGCAGGCCGACGCCGAGGCGCTCGGCGGCGGGCAGGACGACGCGCTCGGCCTCGTCCACGCCGTCGAGGTCAACGCCCACACCCGCGACCTTCCGGACGGCCCCGAGCTCAGCGCCACCTGGACCTACGCGGGCGGCCTGTTCGACGAGCACGCCGTCCGCGACCTCGCCGAACGCTGGTTCGCGGCGCTGCGCGGCCTCGTCGCGCACGTCGTGGACGCGTCCGCCGACGGGCCCGTGGGCGGCTTCACCCCCTCCGACCTGTCGCTGGTCGACGTCAGCCAGGACGAGATCGACGAGCTCGCCGCCGAACTCGACGGTGAATGGGAGCTGGATTGAGCAAGTCGCAGCTTGAGGACATCCTCCCGCTGTCCCCGTTGCAGCAGGGCCTGTTCTTCCACGCCCTGTACGACTCGGGGCACGACGTCTACACCGCGCAGATCGTGTTCGACCTGCGCGGCCCCCTCGACGTGGACGCCCTGCGCGCCGCCGCCGCGACCCTGCTGCGCCGGCACGCCAACCTGCGCGCCGGGTTCCGGCAGCGCAAGGAGGGCTCGCCCGTCCAGGTCGTGCACCGCGCCGTCCGGCTGCCGTGGGAGGACGCCGACCTGACCGGCCTGCCCGAGGCCGAGCGGGACGCGCGGGCGCGGGAGCTGGCCGAGGCCGAGCGGGCCCGCCCGTTCGACATGACCAGGCCGCCGCTGCTGCGCTTCCTGCTGATCCGGCTGGCGGACGGCCTGCACCGGATGGTGTTCACCAACCACCACATCCTGCTGGACGGCTGGTCCACGCCCGTCCTGCAGACCGAGCTGTTCGCGCTGTACCTCGCCAAGGGCGACGACACCGGCATGCCGCGCGTCACCCCGTACAAGAACTACCTCGCGTGGATCGCGGGGCAGGACCGCGCCGCGGCCGAGGACGCCTGGCGACGCGCCCTCGACGGCGTCGACGGGCCGACCCTCGTCGCGCCCGGTGCCGGCGAGCCCGGTGCCGCCGAGCCCGGCCGCGTCCGGATCCGGCTCACCGAGGACCTCACCGCCGCGCTGTCCGCGCGCGCCCGCGCCGAGGGCGTCACCCTCAACACGGTGCTCCAGCTCGGCTGGGGCGTCCTGCTCGGCCGCCTCACCGGCGCGACGGACGTGGTGTTCGGCGCCGCCGTGTCCGGGCGCCCGCCGGAGCTGCCCGGCGTCGAGCAGATGATCGGCCTGTTCATCAACACGCTGCCGATCCGCGTGCGGGTCCGCCCCGGCGACACCGTCGCCGCCGCCCTCGCCCGCCTGCAGGACGAGCAGGCCGCGCTGATGCAGCACCACCACCTCGGGCTGTCGGACGTGCAGCGGCTCGCCGGCGCCGGCCCGCTGTTCGACACGATGACCGTCCTGGAGAACTACCCGTTCGACCCCGACGCCGCAGGCACCGACCTCGACGGCCTCACCCTCCACAACGTCGACGGCCACGACGCCACCCACTACCCGCTGACCCTCGCCGCCGTCCCGGGCCCGGGAGGTCGGTCGGGGTCGGTTGGTCGGGGCGGACAGAGCCTGTCGCTGCGGCTGGACTTCCGCACGGACCTGTTCACCGAGGACGGGGCGCAGCGGCTGATGCGGCGGTTCGTCCGGATCCTGGAGTCCGTCGCGCACCGTCCCGACCTGCCGCTCGGCCGCATCGACGTGCTGGAGGACGACGAGCGCGACCTCGTGCTGCGCGCCTGGCAGGGAACCGGTACGCAGCGCCGCCCCGGCACCCTGACCGGCCGCTTCGCCGAGCAGCTCGCGAAGACCCCGGACGCCGAGGCCGTCGTCGCGGGCGGGGAGACGATCACCTACGCGGAGCTGGACGAGCGCGCGAACCGGCTGGCGCACCGCCTCGCCGGGCTCGGCGTCCGCCGCGAGACGCCCGTCGCGGTCCTGGTGGAGCGGTCGGCGGCCGGCGTCGTGGCGTCCCTGGCCGTGCTCAAGGCGGGCGGCGCCTACGCGCCGATCCACCACGCCTACCCGCCCGAGCGGACGGCGTGGGCCATCGCCGAGGTCGACGCGCCTGTCCTGCTCGTCGACACCGCCATGCGCGGCCGCGTCGACCGCCTCGACACCTCCGCCCACGTCGTCGTCGTGGACGACGACCCGGAGACCGGCGCGCAGCCCGCCACCGCCCCGGACGTCCCGTGCCATCCCGAGCAGCTCGCCTGCGTGCTGTTCACCTCCGGCTCGACCGGCGTGCCGAAGGGCGTCATGCTCCGCCACCGCGACGCGGTGAGCCTCGCCACCGACGGCGAGCTGCGCGGCGGCGCCCACGACCGCGTGCTGTTCCACTCACCGCACGCGTTCGACGCGCACATCTACGAGATCTGGACGCCGCTGCTGCACGGCGGCGCCACCGTCGTCGCGCCGCCCGGCCACCTCACCGGCGAGGCCGTCGAGGACCTGGCCCGCGCGCACGGCGTCACCGGCCTGTTCCTCACCACGACGCTGTTCAACCTGATCGCCGACGAGCGGCCTCAGGCGTTCGCCGGGCTCCGCGAGGTGCTCACCGGCGGCGAGTCCGGCTCGATGGCGGCGGTCCGCCGGGTCCTCGCCGCCTGCCCGGACACCGAGGTCGGCAACGTCTACGGCCCCACCGAGGCGACCACCTACACCACCATCGACCGGCAGCGGGCCCGGCTGGCCGCCCGCCCCGGCGAGACGTCCGCGCTGCTCGGCCGCCCCATGGACGACCGGCGGATGTACGTGCTCGACCCGGCGCTGCGGCCCGTCCCGCCCGGCACGGTCGGCGAGGGCTACATCGCCGGCCCGGGCGTCGGCCGCGGCTACCTGCGGCGCGCGTCCCTGACGGGGGAGCGGTTCGTGCCCGACCCGTTCGGGCCGCCCGGGTCCCGCATGTACCGGACGGGCGACCTCGTCCGGCACCGCCCCGACGGCGCCCTCGAATACGTCGACCGCGCCGACCAGCAGGTGAAGGTCCGCGGGTTCCGGATCGAGCTGGGCGAGATCGAGGCCGCGCTCACCGCGCACCCGGACGTCGCGAACGCCGCCGTCGTCGCCCGCCAGGACGCCCCGGGCGCCAAGACCATCGTCGCGTACGTCATCGCGCCCGGGACCGACGGGCTCAAGGAGTTCCTCGCGGCGCGGCTGCCGGAGTACATGGTGCCCGCCGCGTTCGTCCGGCTCGACACCTTCCCCGTCGGCCCGAACGGCAAGCTCGACCGGCGCGCCCTGCCCGCGCCCGACTACGCCGAGGCCGCCGCCGGGCGCGACCCCGCCACCCCGGATGAGGAGGTGCTCTGCGGGATCGTCGCGGACGTCCTCGGCCTCGACCGGGTCGGCGCCGACGTGAGCTTCTTCGACCTCGGCGGCGACAGCATCGCCGCGCTGAAGCTCGTCACCCGCGCCCGCCAGGCCGGGATGGAGCTGACGCCCCGCGACGTGTTCACCCACCAGACCGTCGAGGCGCTGCTGCGCGCCGGGGAGCCCGAGGACCGGCTCGGCTTCGAGATGCTCCTGCCGATCCGCACCACCGGGACGCGGCCGCCGGTCTTCTTCGTCCACCCCGCAGGCGGCCTCGCCTGGAGCTACCTGCAGTTCCAGCGCCACCTCGGCCCCGACCAGCCGATCTACGGCCTCCAGGGCAGCGCGTTCACCCGCGAGGACCTGCCCGGCTCGGTCGAGGAGATGGCGCGGGACTACATCGAGCAGATCCGCGCCGTGCGGCCGTCCGGCCCCTACCACCTCGTGGGCTGGTCGCTCGGCGGCCTCATCGCCTACGAGATGGCCGTCCGGCTCCAGGAGGCCGGGGAGCGCGTCGGGCTGCTCGGGCTCATCGACGCCTACCACACCCAGGACCTGGAGGCGGAGAAGCGGGAGATCCTTCCCGAGCTGCTGGAGTCGATCGGGATCGACGCGCGGATGGTCGCCGGCGACGGCAATCCCGACATGGCCCAGATCATGGCCGTGCTCGCCGAACGCGACGACGCCCTCGCCACCCTCCAGGAGGACGACCTCGTCAACGTCTACCGCAACTACGAGAACGGCCTGCGCCAGGCCGAGCGGTACCGGCCCGGCCGGTACCGCGGCGACGTCGTCTTCTTCACCGCCCTGCGGGGCCGCACCGCGGACTCGCCGACCGGGCCGTCCAACTGGGGGCCGCTCGTCGAGGGGCAGATCGAGGACTACCCCCTGGACGTCGAGCACCACTTCCTGCTGGAGCCGGGCCCGGCCGCCGAGATGGGCGCCGTGCTCGCCGCGAAACTCGACAAACTGCACGTCAACGACCAGACACCTGGGAACACTGGAAAGGGACTCCGATGACGAACCCCTTCGAGGACGCCGACGGCACGTACGTCGTCCTCGTCAACGACGAGGGCCAGCACTCGCTGTGGCCGTCGTTCGCCGAGGTCCCCGACGGATGGACGGTCGCCAAGGCCGAGGACACCCGGCAGGCCTGCCTGGAGTACATCGAGGAGAACTGGACCGACATGCGGCCGAAGAGCCTCATCGAGGCCATGGGTGAGTGACCCGGCGGCGGGGCGCGCCCTGGAGATCCCCGCGGTCACCGAGTGGGCGATGGAGATGCTCGACGCCGCCGACCTGCGGCCCGCGCCGCTGCCCGGCGTCGAGATGACCTTCACCCTGGCCGGGGTGCCGTCCGCGGACGTCAACCGGGCCCTGTACGCGATGGTCGGCGCCCGCGTCTGCTGGACGGACCGCTTCCCCTGGACGCACGCCGACTGGCGGGCCTGGGTGGAGCGCCCCGAGCTGTCCACCTGGCTCGCGATGGCCGAGGGGACGATCGCCGGGTTCTTCGAGCTGGAGGCCCAGCCCGGCGGCGACACCGAGATCCACCTCGTCGGGCTGACCCCGGCGTTCGTCGGCCGCGGCTACGGCGGCTACCTCGTCGAGCAATGCACCCGGCGGGCGTGGCAGCGCGGCGAGCTGTGGGCCGCCGGCAGCGGTCCCGCCTCGCGGGTGTGGCTGCGCACCAGTACGCTCGATCATCCGAACGCGATGGCCAACTACCGGCGCCGCGGCTTCAAGGTGGCGGCGGAGACGACCGCGGCCAAGCTGGTCCCGGACCCGCGGGTCGCGCCGTGGCCGCTGCCGCACGACCCGCGCGCGGCGTCCCGCCGGTACCAGGAGGAGGAGCTGATCACGTGAGCTGGTTCCGCTGCCCGGAGACCCGGCCGTGGGCGTCGATGCGGCTGTTCTGCCTGCCGCACGCGGGCGGGTCCGCGGTGTTCTACCGGCCCTGGGCGAAGGCGGTCAGCCCGGCCGTCGAGGTGCAGGCCGTCCAGTACCCGGGCCGCGCCGACCGGCTGGCGGACGCGTTCGTCACCGACGCGCACCAGCTCGCCCGGCTCGTCGCCGGGGCGATGGCGCCGCTGATGGACCGGCCGGCGGCGCTGTTCGGGCACAGCATGGGGGCCGTGCTGGCCTACGAGGTGGCGCGGCTGCTCCAGGAGCGGGGCACCCCGCCGGTGCACGTCTTCGCCTCCGGCGCCCGGCCCCCGCACGACCGGGGCGGCGAGCGCGTGGCGGACCGGGACGACGACGGCGTGGTCGAGGCGATGGCGGAGCTCGGCGGCACCGACACCGAGGCGCTGCGGGACCCGGAGCTGCGCGAGCTGGTCCTGCCGTACGTGCGCAACGACTTCGCGCTGATCGAGTCCTACGAGCACCGGGAGGGGACGCGGCTGGCCGTCCCGGTCACCGCGATCATCGGGGACGCCGACCCGCACGTCACCGAGGCGCAGGCCAAGGGGTGGGGGACGCTCACCGACGGCCGCTTCACGCTGACGGTGCTGCGGGGCGGCCACTTCTACCTGGCCGACCAGCAGCCGGGCGTCATCAAGGAGATCCACCGCACGCTGGAGGTCCCCGCCTGACGCGGCAGGGCGGCGGACCGGTGCTCGGGAGTCCCGAGCCCCGGCCCGCCGCCCACCCGGCGTCGCGGTGAACGCGGCTACCGGCCGGCTGGGAGCTCCGGCGGGGCGCCGCGCCCGGTCAGTAGATCGAGACGCCGAAGGCGCTCAGCGCGGCCGTGACGGGCTGGAAGAACGTCGTCCCGCCGGACGAGCAGTTGCCGCTGCCGCCGGAGGTGAGCCCGAGCGCGCTCGACCCGGCGAACAGGGAGCCGCCGCTGTCGCCCGGCTCGGCGCACACCGTGGTGCGGATCAGGCCGCTGACGGTGCCCTCCTGGTAGTTCACCGTCTGGTTGAGCGCGGTGACGCTGCCGCTGTGCAGCCCGGTGGTGCTGCCGCTGCGGTACACGGTCTGCCCGACCGTGGCGTTCGCGGCGCCGGTGATGTCGCGGGTCCCGCTGCTGTAGAGGCTGACGGAGCCCTGGGTGTCGGCGGGGGTGGAGGTGTACTGGACGAGCCCGTAGTCGTGGCCGGGGAACACGCTGCGGACGGTGCGGCCGAGCGTGCGGCCCGACGAGTCGGTCCACGTCGTGCCGATGTTGGTGCAGTGCCCGGCGGTGAGGAAGTAGTAGGTGCTCCCGCTGCGGACGTTGAAGCCCAGCGAGCAGCGCGCGCCGCTGGTGTAGATGGCCTCGCCGCCGCGGGTGAACGTGCGGAACGCCCCGGCGACGCGCTCGGTGCGGACGGCCGCGCCCTGCTCGGCGGCGGCGGCCTTCACCTTCTTCAGCGCGGCGCCCTTGACGGTGCCGTCCATGGTGAGGACGACCTGGTCGGTGGCCGGGTCCGCGGCCCAGGCGGTGCCGGGGACGGTCGCGTCGCGCTTGAGCGCGGCCATGACCTTCTTCAGGTCGGCGCCGCTGCGCGCGACGGTCTTCGGCACGGCGCCGGCGGCGCGGACGGCGCGGGCCGACGCGGCGTCGGTCACCGTGACGACCAGTTCGCCTCCCTTCAGGTAGGAGCCGGCGGTGCGCGAGCCGAGCCGCTGCGCGAGCGCCGCGGCCACGGCGCCCTGCCCGGCCGCGGTGGTCGCGGCCGACGCGGCGCCGGT
>NZ_JABMCA010000074.1:0-46257 GCF_014706005.1 Actinomadura sp. RB99
CGACACCGGCACCTCCGCCGGCCACCTCAAGGGCGTCAAGTACCAGGTCCTGTCCTGGGGCCACGGCGCCGGCACCAAGGGCGCCCCCAAGCCCCTCGGATGACCCGACCCCGCCAGGGCGGATCCCTAACCAGACGCCCCCGGCTCCCCCCGGCATCCCCCAACTCGCGAACCCCGCTCCCGTCCCCGGACGAGAGCGGGGTTCGTCGCGTCCGGAGGGGGCGGCGCCTCGGGTGGCGTCGGGCGACAATTGCCGCTGATCGGGGAAGAGCGTAACTTCTTGGCGGGATCCGGATGCCGAGCGAAGGCGGGGCGATGGCGGCAGGCGGTTCGGCCGGGGAACGGGGACGGCGCGCCCGCGAGCAGGCGCTCGAACTGGCCCGGCGCTCCCGGGAGGCCTACCGGCTGGCCGGACGCTGGCAGGCCGCCGCCGAGGCCGAGCGGGCGGTCGCCGCCACGCTCGTCGGGCTGACGGCGGTCGGCTGGCGGCTGCTCGTGGACCGCCGCTGGCCGGGGACGCGGGCGGCGAACATCGACATGATCCTCATCGGTCCCGCCGGCGTGTTCGTCATCGACGTGAAGCGCTGGCATGACCGCCCGGTCGTCAGCGACGGGCGGCTGGCCGCCGGGGGCGTGCCCCGGGACGAGGAGATCCGCAAGCTGCTGGGGATGACGCGGACCGCCGAGGAGGAGGTCGCGGCGCTGGGGCTGTCGCCGGTCGCGCTGGTCCCGGTCATGGCGTTCGCCGGGCACCGCCTCGACACGCGGGTGGGGCGGGTCCGGCTGCTCGGCCATCCCGACCTCGTCCACGCGCTGGTCGCCGAGCCGAAGCGGCTGACGCCCGCGCTGGTGGGGGTCGTCGCCGCGCACCTGGCGGAGGCGTTCCCCGCCTACGAGCCCGCCGCGCTCAAGGAGGGCGGCACCGGCGGCGGCCCCGGTCTCGAGGACGACGGCGCGGCCCTGTTCGCGACCGAAGAGGTCGAGAAGGCCGCCCTGGAGTCGCTCCTGCACGCGCCCATCGAGCGATGGATGACGTTCCTGCACCCGGACCAGGTGGCGATCGCCCGCCGCGACTGGAACGGACCCGCGCGCATCAGCGGTCCGGCCGGGACGGGCAAGACCGTCGTCGGGCTGCACCGGGCGGCCCATCTCGCCGGGCGCGGCCGCGACCGCGTCCTCTACGTCACCTTCGTCAACAACCTGCCGCGCGTGCAGCGGCGGCTCTTCGAGCGGATGGCCGGCGTGTTCGCCGACCGCGTCGAGTTCTCCAGCCTGCACGGCTGGGCGACGGCGTTCCTCGCCGAGCGCGGCGCCGAGGTGCCGCTCAACGCGGCCCGCGCGGACGACGCCTTCTCGCGCGCCTGGCTGACCATCGGCCGCGACAGCGCCCTCGCCGAGATCGACCCGATGCCGGGGTACTGGCGCGAGGAGATCGACCACGTCATCAAGGGGCGCGGGCTGACCTCCCTGGAGGAGTACCGGACGGTGGCCCGGCACGGCCGCCGGACCGCGCTCCAGCCCGTACACCGGGAGGCCGCCTGGCTCCTTTACGAGGAGTACGAGCTGCTGCGCGAGGAGCGCGGCGTCTGCGACTTCAACGACGTCCTGCTGGCGGCCCTGGCGGAGCTGAAGGAGCGGCCCGCCGATCCGCCGTACTCGGCCGTCATCGTGGACGAGGTGCAGGACCTCACGCTCGTCGGTGTGAAGCTGCTGCACGCGCTGGCGGGCGACGGCCCGAACGGGCTGCTGCTGATCGGCGACGGGCAGCAGGCGGTGTATCCGGGCGGGTTCCGGCTCGCCGACGCCGGCATCGCGGTCAAGGGCCGGGGCGCGGTCCTGCGCACCAACTACCGGAACGCGGCGGCGATCCTCGAGGCGGCGATGGACCTGGTGTCCGGCGACCCCTTCGACGATCTGGACGGCTCGAGCCCGAACGGCCGCCGAGCCGTCGACCTGACCTACCACGAGGGGCGGGTCGTCCGGGTGGAGGCCGGGGACGAGGAGGAGCACGACCGCGGGCTGGTCGAGGCGCTCCGGGCGCTGGCGGACGAGGAGCCGGACGGCTCCGGGCCGTGGGCGGGCGCGGTGGTGCTGTGCCCGTCGCGCCGGGAGATCGGCCGCTACGACCGGCTCCTGACCCGCGCGGGCATTCCGGTGGTGCGGCTGGAGAGCTACGACGGGCGGCCGGTCGAGGCGGTGAAGCTCGGAACCTACCGCCGGGCCAAGGGGCTGGAGTTCAAGCACGTCTTCCTGCCGCACCACGACGCCGCCCTCACCGCTGCGGACGGGGGCACCGCGGACGCGGCGGCTCGGGAGCGGGCCGAACTGGCCCGCCGGCAGCTTTTCGTCGCCATGACGCGCGCCCGTGACCTGCTCTGGCTGGGGTCGGTCGCCGGCGGCGGCGCCCGCTGAACGCGTCGCGCCCGAGGTGCCGTCCCGGCGCACCTCACCGGGTTTCCCGAGGCCCGGGAAATGGAAAGGCCCTCCGGGTGCGAGCCTTGCTCGCGACCATGGAGGGCCAGCGCGTGCGCCGTCAGGGACTTGAACCCCGAACCCGCGGATTAAGAGTCCGCTGCTCTGCCAATTGAGCTAACGGCGCTTGTCTTGAGGGCCTCCGGCCTTGGCCGGTGTCCCTGGCGACAGGAAGAACAGTAGCAGGACCCGCGGACCAGTGCGAATCGGTTACTCCCTGCCCGGCAGGACGCTCACGATGCCCCGCCACAGCGCGATCGCGGTGGCGCGGGAGCTGACGCCGAGCTTGCCGTAGATGCGGTTGACGTGGTTCTTCACCGTCTTCTCGCTGAGGAACAGCTGCCGGGCGATCTCGCCGTTGGAGCGGCCGGTGGCGATCAGGTCCATCACCTCGGCCTCGCGCGCCGACAGGCCCAGCGAGACCCGGTTGGCGTCGCGGACGCTGCGGATGAGGTCGTGGACGGTGAACGCGCCGGGCACGAGGTGCCCGCAGGCGCCGCCGCGGATCGCCGTCTCGACGGCGGGGCCGTCGTCGGGGGAGGCCAGTACGAACACCCGGGACGAGCGGCTGAGCGGGGTCGCGTGGTGCGCGGCGCCGGCGTCCAGCAGCACGATGTCGGGCCGCAGCCGCTCCGCCAGCGGCACGGCCGCCGCCGCGTCGTGGGTCTCGGCCACGACCTGCAGCTCGCTGCTGCCGTCGAGCAGGGAGATCACATCCGCCCGCACGTGGGCGTCGCCGTCCACCACAAGCACGCGCAGTGGGGCGGTCTCATCGACACTCATCCGTCGCCCTTGGGGTGTCGTTGGCGTTTATAAGGACGGAGCATAACCGTCCGATCATCCTGAGCCAACGAACGAGCACGCGCGCCGTGCAGGCGAATGCCCCGGTCCGCCGGGATCGGGACCCCGGAATCAGGGCGCGGGGGCCGTCTCGGGGCCGTTGAAGCAGAACCGGGGTGGCACGGTCGCGAGGGGCGCCTCGTCGGTGGGCTCGCCGATCCGGACGCCTTCGCGTGCCGCCATCGCCGTCACCGCCGGCAGGTGGTCGTCGTTGACGACCGGGACGCGGCGGCCGGACGGTTCGCCCTGGCCGGCGGGCAGTTCGGGCAGGACGGCGTCCCGCGTGACGCCCGCGCGGGCGGCGACGTCCAGCGCCTCGCCGGCGTCGCTTCCGTGCAGGTCTAGTGAGGCGAGCAGCGCCTCGACGGCGGCCCGGTCCACGGTGCCCTCGGTCACCGCGCGCATCAGGTTTCCGTGGGCCTCCGCCGAGGGGGAGCCGTCCTCGCCGATGATCCCGTCCAGGCTCACGGCGTCGTCGGCGAGGATGATCGGCAGGCCGTCGTCGACGTCCTCGGGGATCGGGGCACCGGCCCAGGAGCCGTCCCACCAGCGCAGGAACGCCACCGACCAGCCCTCCTTCACCAGGAGGCCCTGGAGCCACTCCCAGGGCAGCCAGGCCGGGCCGCCGGCGAGCAGGTCGGCGGGCAGGTCCTGGATGTGCGTGTCCGGGTAGTCGTTGTCGTAGCCGTACAGCACGGCCCGGCCGCCTTCGACCCACCTCAGTGCCCAGTAGCCGTTCCCGATGTCCTCGGTGCGCAGGCCACCGCCGTCGACGTGGAGCCTTCCGGCGCAGTCGTCGAGGTAGGGGGCGAGCATGGCCTTGACGACGCCGCGGGCCCAGAGTTCGGCGGGCGGCGGGACGTCCGTGCGGACCGACGGGGCGTAGGACATGGCGATCTCCTTGCGTGGGGGGAAAGGAAGAAGCCCTGGCCGTCACGACGGCCAGGGCTTCTCTCGCCTGGGGTGAGTGAGGGGACTTGAACCCCCGACATCTTGGACCACAACCAAGTGCTCTGCCAGCTGAGCTACACCCACCGTGGCCGGAATCGCTTCCGGCTCCCAGTAGTGTAGCGGCTCCCGGGGAGTGGGTCAGCCGCGGCGGGCGTCAGCCGGCCGAGATGTCCGCGGCGAGCGCGCGGGCCGTCTCGGAGTCGGGGCCGGGCTGCGGGACGAACACGGCGGCGCGGTAGTAGCGCAGCTCCTGGATGCTCTCGGTGATGTCGGCGAGGGCGCGGTGCCCGCCCTTCTTCTCCGGGCTGGCGAAGTAGACGCGCGGGTACCAGCGGCGGGCCAGCTCCTTGATGGAGGAGACGTCCACCATGCGGTAGTGCAGGTGGGAGTCCAGGGCGGGCATGTCGCGGGCCAGGAAGGACCGGTCGGTGGCGATGGAGTTGCCGCAGAGCGGGGCCTTCTTGGCGTCCTTGACGTGGGACCGCACGTAGTTCAGCACGATCTCCTCGGCCTCGGTCAGCGTGATGCCGCCCGGGAGCTCCTCCAGCAGGCCGGACGTGGTGTGCATGTCGCGGACGACCTTGGTCATCTGCGCGACGGACTCCGGCGGCGGCTTGATGATCACGTCGACGCCCTCGTCCAGGATGTTCAGCTCGCTGTCGGTGACCAGAGCGGCTATCTCGATGAGCGCGTCGGCGCGCAGGTCGAGTCCCGTCATTTCGCAGTCGATCCACACGAGCCGCTCGTTCATGGGGTTCACCCTACGACCATGGACGACTGCGCGGGGCATCGAGTTACCGGGCGGCGATGTGCGCGGGGACGGAAATGCCCGGGGCGAGGGCCGGGTCGGGGACGGGGGCGCCGAACGCCTGCCGGACGGGCAGGACGCCGGCCCAGACCGGCAGGGCGTAGTCCTCGTCCTCGTCGCCGGGCGGGCCCTGGCGGACCTTGACCGACGCCTCGTCGAGCGGGAGCGCGAGGACGGCGACGCCGGCGAGCTCCTTGCGGGTGGGCTGCCGGGCGGCGTCCCACTGGCCGGGGGCGAGCTGCTCGGTGATGACGCGGAGCGCGGCGCGCTTCTCGTCGTCGCCGGTCACCGGGGACGGGACGCCGTAGACCATGGCGCTGCGGTAGTTGATCGAGTGGTGGAAGAGCGAGCGGGCGAGGACGAGGCCGTCGAGGTGGGTGACGGTCACGCAGACCTCCTGGGACGGCGCCGTCATCATGCTGGACGCGCCGGTGGAGCCGTGCACGTAGAGGGTGTCGCCCAGGCGGCCGTAGCAGGTGGGGACGGCGCGGGGCGTGCCGTTCACGACCACGCCGAGGTGGCATATCAGGCCGGCGTCGAGGATCTCGTAGAGGACGGCCCGGTCGGGCGTGGAGCGTTCCGGGTAGCGGCCGAGGCTGGTGCGGGGCGTGGCGGAAAGCGGCTTCATGTCCGTTTACGCTAGGACGTGAGTGGCCTGGTCAGTAGAGCCACTTGGAACGGAAAGCCGGAGACCACTTTGTCGATCGATCTGCCGCTCACCATCGACCGCGCCGCGGCCGAGCCGATGAACGCCCAGCTCGTCGGGCAGTTGCGGGCCGCGATGCGGGAGGGGCGGCTGGCCGCGGGGGAGCGGCTGCCCGCGAGCCGGGCGCTGGCCGCGCTGCTGGGCGTCAGCCGGACGGTGGTGACGGAGGCGTACGAGCAGCTGTACGCGGAGGGCTGGCTGGAGGGCCGGCACGGGTCCGGGACGTACGTGACGGACGGCGTCGCGGCCGATCCGGCGCCGGGCCGGGAGCCGCCGCGCGGCCTGGCCGGGCGGACCCGCAGGCCCGCCCGGCCCGGCGAGGTCGACCTGCGGCCGGGAATGGCGTGGGTCGGCGCGCTGGACACCCCGGCGTGGCGGCGGGCGTGGCGGCTCGCGGCGGGCATGCCGCCGCAGCAGCGGCAGGAGCCGCACGGGGTGCCGGAGTTGCGGGTGGTGCTGGCCGAGTACATCCGGCGCAGCCGCGGCGTGGCCTGCCCGGTCGACGGCCTGCTGATCACGCGCGGCGCGACGAACGGCCTGGACCTGCTGGCCGCGACGGTGCTGCGGCCGGGCGACCGGGTCGGCGTGGAGGAGCCGGGGTACCGGCGCGCGCGCTCGGTGCTGGAGGGGCGCGGCGCCGAGATCGTCTCGTGCCCGGTGGACGAGCACGGCCTGATCGTCGACGGCCTCCCGGACGATCTACGCCTGGTGTACACGACGCCGTCCCACCAGTACCCGATGGGCGGGGTGCTGCCGGTTCCGCGGCGGCAGGCGCTGCTGGCGTGGGCGCGGCGGACCGGCGCGCTGATCGCCGAGGACGACTACGACGGCGAGTTCCGCTACGACGTCGCGCCGCTGCCCGCCCTGTACGGGCTGGACCCGGACGTGGTCGTCTACCTCGGCACGTCGGCGAAGATCCTCACCGCGGACATGGGCGTCGGCTGGCTCGTGGGGCGTCCCGACCTGGTGGCGGCGATCGCGCTGCGGCGCGAGGAGCTGAACGACCGGACGGCGGTCGTCCCGCAGCACGCGCTCCGGCTGTTCCTCGAACGCGGCGACCTGGACCGGCACGTCCGGCGGATGCGCGGGGAGTACGCGCGGCGCCGCGAGGTCGTGGTGCGGGCGCTGGACGGGCTGCGGCTGCGCGGCGACACGGCCGGGCTGCACCTCGTCGTGGACCTGCCGCACGCGGTCGCGGAGCGGGTCGCGCGGGACGCGGCGGACCGCGGCGTCCTGGTGGACCCGCTGGAGCGCCACCACGCGGGGCCGCGCTCGTTCAGCGGGCTCGTCGTCGGCTACGGCTCGGCGGGCAGCCCCGCTGAGCTGCGGGCCGGATGCGCGATCGTCCGCGAGCTGGCGTGCGCGGCACGGCCCGCGCCGGTATCCGGGGACGCGCCGGTATCCGGGGACGCGGCGGAATCCGGGCGGGACGCGTCCGGCGCCCCGCTCTGAGCCGGGCGCCGGATCCGCTGGAGACCGTGCCGGGAGCTAGTTCGACAGCGCCGGCGAACCGACCGGCACCGGTTCGCCCTGCGGCGGCGGATGGTCGGGGGTCGACTGGGGGGCGGGCAGCGGCGCCGTCCTCGCCGGGCGTGCGGGCGCGTCGGCCGCGTCCGCCCGGACGGGGTCGTGGGTCCGGGGCGGGCGCGCCCGCAGCAGCGGCGCGCCGGGCGGCTCGGGGATCGGCGCGCGGGGCGCCGGGATCGGCGCGACCGGGGTCTCGGGGCCGGTGATGCGGCGGATGTCGATGCCGCCGGGGTCGGGGCGTTCGGCCATCGGCACCTGCGAGGCGCCGAAGTGGCCGCCGCGCGCCCAGTCCCGGCGGGACCGCAGCGCGTGGTACGACTGCGGCGACGGCAGCGGGGGGCCGGCGGGCCAGCGGCGGGCGACGCCCCAGGTCTCCAGCCACGCGACGATCGCCTCGACGCCGAGGAGCAGCGAGCTGGTGAACGGTACCCGCGACTGGCCGACCACCATGATCTGCACGCAGGCGCGGCCCTCGCGGCCGGCCGGCAGGCCGAGCAGGAGCGCCGCCCGGGTGGCGGGCACGAGCTGGACGACGTCCCCGGAGCCGGGGTGCCAGACCAGGTGCGGCGGCCGTTCCTCCTTCAGCAGGTCGGCGGCCGCCGACCGCGCCGAGACGCTGCGGGGATCGCACTCACCGGACAGCCATACGGCACGGGGCGCACCTCCCCGTAGCGCTCCACCGTCGTGTCGTGCCGGCATGCGGCCGGCTCCCGGCAGCCATGCGTCTGCCACGGTTGCGTCCCCCCAATCGGGCGGTCTAGCCCCGAATGGTCTAGTCCTCTTCTCTTAGCCCAGCGGGACCCATGAGTCCAGCTTGCCGCCACGGGCTGGGAACAACGGCAGGCGCGTGCGACCACGACGAAGCCCACTCTTCGCGGCAGTCGATGCAGAGGCGTACCCATGGCGTCTTCCGAATCCACCCGAGCAAACCCGTTTTCTCCGCAAGTTTCAGCGCCTCGGAGGTTTAACGGCATTTCGGACATCATCGTCGCAGGTCACCACCGTGATGGGGGTACGGTTTACCGGCTTCGGCCGGTGTCCGGATGTGGCCGAGGGGTTACCGAGCGCATCATCCGGCCCGTCCGGGGGATGCTGCGGGCCGCACTCCGGGGGTCGGCTGCACGGCCCGGACCGAGCCGCGTTCTAATGGTGGGTCATGACCGTTGACGCTGACCTTCCGGCCGGGGTGCCCGGCATCGACGTCCCCCGCCTCGCGGACTGGCTGGCCCGCGAACTGCCCGGCGCCGGCCGCATCAGCGCGATCGACCTGATCGCGGGCGGCCGCTCCAACCTCACCTACGGGCTCACCCTCGCCGGCGGGCGGCGGATCGTGCTGCGGAGGCCGCCGCTCGGGCACGTCCTGCCGACCGCCCACGACATGGGCCGCGAGTACCGGGTGCTGTCCGCGCTCGGCGACGCCGGCTCCGTGCCCGTCCCGCGCACCCTCGCGTTCTGCGACGACGAGGACGTCATCGGCGCCCGCTTCTACCTCATGGACTACGTCGACGGCCGCGTGCTGCGCACCCGCGAGGACGCCGACGACCTCACCCCGGAGCAGGCGCGCGGCCTCAGCGAGGCGCTCGCCGGCGCGCTCGCCGCCATCCACACCGTGGACGTGAAGGCCGCCGGGCTGGAGGACTTCGGCCGCCCCACCGGCTACATGGCCCGGCAGCTCAAGCGCTGGGGCAAGCAGTGGGACGGCTCACAGGACGCGATCAAGGCCACCGGCAACACCCACGACCTGCCCGAGTACGACCGGCTCGTGGCGCGGCTCGCCGAGCGGCTCCCCGCCGACGCCCCGGCCCGTCTCGTCCACGGCGACTTCCGGCTCGACAACGCGCTGGCCCGGCTGGAGCCGCGCCCCGAGATCGCCGCCGTCGTGGACTGGGAGATGTCGACGCTCGGCGACCCGCTGTCCGACCTCGGCCTCACCCTCGTCTACTGGGCCGAGCCCGGCGACGCCGAGCAGCTCCCCGTCGGCGCTACGATCACGGCCGCGCCGGGGTTCTTCAGCCGTCGCGAGTTCACCGAGCGCTACGCCGAGCTGACCGGCTTCGACCTCGCCGACCTCGACTTCTACGTCGCGTTCGCGTGCTTCAAGCTCGCCGTCATCCTGGAGGGCATCCACGCCCGCTTCCTGCAGAACGCGACCGTCGGCGAGGGCTTCGACCAGATCGGCGCCGCCGTCCCGCTCCTGCTCGGCCGAGCCCACGCCGTCCTCGACGCCGGCTCCCCCTGGTGACCCTCCCGGGCGGGCCGCGTCAGCAGTACCCGACGGACGCGGACCCGCCCGGGGCGAACGAGACGGACCCGTTCCTCGAGCCCCAGCACAGGCCGTTCGTCCGCGACACCGACACGCCGGCGCTCTGGCCGGCCGCCAGGTGCCCGGACCCGTGCGCGCTCAGCTCGCCGGAGGTCCCCGTGACGCGCCAGTTCACCGGGCCGCCGACGGCCCGGACGGTGACCGTGCAGGAATCGCTCACGTGCATGTCGCATCCGCTGACCGCCAGATGGCCCGTCCGGGGCGGCGGGGGCGGCGCCTGCGTGGTGGGCTGGGACGGCGGCTTGGTCGTCGCCGACGTCGACGAGGACTTCGACGCGGACGGCGACTCCGACGGGGACTTCGACGGTGACGGCGACGTGGTCGACACCGTCGGGGACGGGTCGCTCGGCATCGGCTCGGCAGGGACGCTCGGGTCGCCGGAACCGCCGGCGCCGGCGCCGGTCGACGCCGACGACGGCGTGCCCGCCGCGTCCGGCTCGCCCTCGCCGCCGAACGCCGTCATCGCCCCGGCCAGCACCACGACGGCGGCCACGGCGGCCGCGGCCGCACCGATGATCGGGCCGCGCCGCCGGCCGCCGGTGCCGCGGTCCTTCGCCCGCGCCGGCGTCGCGTCGTAGGGCAGCGGCCAGCCGTACTCGTCGAACGGCTCCGTCCACGCCGCGATAGCGCGGCGGTTGCCGGCCCGGTCCTCGGCCGTCGCCGCCGTCAGCACGTCCAGCCGCAGGTCGGCGGGGATCGCCGCGATCGGCAGCACCGACAGCAGCCGGTCCGCGGGCAGCGGCGGCGTCTCCAGCTCCGCGCACACCGGGCAGCTCGCCACGTGCCGGACCAGCGACGCCGCCGTCTGCGGCGCCAGCGGCCACGACTCCGTCAGCGCCGAGACGCTCGGGCAGTCCTTCCAGTGGTTCTGCGCGATCAGCGCGGCGCGGATCGCGGCGTCCAGCCCGGTCCGCGACCGCTCCACGAGCTCGAGGGTCTCCTCCAGCGGGATGCCGAACACGCCGGACAGGTCCACCTCGTCCAGCTCGTGCCGGACGGACAGGTCGATCGCCTCGCGCTGGCGGCCGTTGAGCGCGGCGAGCGCGCTGTGCGCGAGCAGCCGCCGCTCCTCGCGGCGGGCCAGCTGCTCGGCGGACAGGTCGTCCTCCGCCTCCGGCGCCTCCTGCCCGAGGTGCCGGTTCGGGCTCTCGCGGCGCCGCATGCACTCCTTGCGGGCGATCGCGTACAGCCAGCCGCGCAGCCGGTCCGGCTCGCCGAGCCGCCCGACGTGCTCGCGGGCCGAGATCACGCAGTTGCGCAGGGCCCCGGCCGCCTCGACGCGGTCGCGCAGCAGGCCGTGGCAGTAGTCGAAGAGGAATGGAGCGTAGGCGTCGTACACCTCGGTCAGCGCGATGACGTCCCCGGCCCGCAGCGACTCCGCCAGCCTCAGGTCGTCGTTGCGCGCGGACCCCGGCTCACCGGCCACGGAACCCTCCAGTCGAATCAGTGTCGTCGATCGTGCCCCCGGTGAGCGCCGGCGTCTGGACGCCTACAGGCGCGCTCTGGTTGCCCGATCTTGCCACCAACTTGATGGAATTTCTCCCGTTGGTCCGAATTTTGTGACCGTGACGGTACGCGGCGTGGCCGTATCGCCTTCCGGAACAGCGACTACGCAAGCGAATGTGATCTGGGTCTCACTGCTGGGACGAGCTGTTCCCGCCGTCCTGCGGTGCGCAGGTCAGGGTGACCGTGGCCACGCCGTTGGGCGAGAACCGGACGGTGCCGCTCCCGCCGTTCGGGTCGCAGGCGCCCGTGACCGTCGCCGTCCCGACGCCGCCCGCGGCGAGGCTGCCGCCACCGCTCGCGGAGACGCCGGAGGCACCGATCACCGACCATGTGACCGGACCGCCGACGGCCTGCACCCTGATGGAACAGTTGCTCGTGGTGGTCGTGGAGATACTGCACCCGCCCACCGACAGGGTGCCCTTGGTGGGCTTGCTGTGGGTGGGGGCGGGCTTGCTGGAGTGGGACGCCCGCGTGTGGGTGCGCGTCGGCGTGGGCGTGGCCGAGGTGCGCGTGGGCGTCGGCGTCGGGGACGTGCTGGTCGCCGACGGCGTCGGCGACTTCGTGGGGTCCAGCGACGTCGTGGACTCCGACGGGTCCGGTGCCGACGACGAGCCCGACGGCGCGGACTGCGCGCTCGTGTTCCCCGGCGACCCGCCCGGCATCAGGAAGAAGGCCCCCACGACGATCAGCACGACCGCCGCGGCGGCGGCGAGCGCGGGCCACAGGGCGCGCGGCGTGCCGCGGCGCCGCTGCTCCGCGTGCGCCTCCCCGGGGTGCTCGGGCCAGCCCCACGCGTCGAACGGCCCGGCCCGGTGCGCGATGGCCGCCATGTCGGCGGCGAGCGCCGCGTCCGTCGCGGTCGCCATGACGTGCCCGCGCAGGTCGGTCGGCATCATCGCGACCGGCAGGACGTTCAGCAGCCGCGCCGCCGACACGTTCCGCTCGCGCCGCTCGGAGCAGACCGGGCACCCCTGGATGTGGTGGACGAGCCGGCGGACGGCGGGCGGCGGCAGCGGCCAGTCGCCGTCGGGGGCGAGGTCGGCGACCGCCGGGCAGTCGTCGCGCCCGGAGTGCGCGATGTGCGCGGCGGCGAGCGCGTCGTCGAGGCGGGCCAGGGCGGTGCCGGTCAGGTCGGTGGCCT
Organism: Actinomadura sp. RB99; assembly: GCF_014706005.1. NCBI lineage: Bacteria > Bacillati > Actinomycetota > Actinomycetes > Streptosporangiales > Thermomonosporaceae > Actinomadura > Actinomadura sp. RB99. The sequence goes on from NZ_JABMCA010000074.1 coordinate 12,275, forward strand.
CCTGCGCGTCCAGGCCGAGGACGGCGCCGATGTCCGCCGCGTCCAGGCCGTGCCGCAGCATGAGGTCGAGGGCCTCCCGCTCGCGGCCGCGCAGCCCCGCCAGCGCGCCGTGCACCAGCCGCCGCGCCTCCAGCCGCCGGGTGAGCTCCTCGCCGTCCAGGAAGCCGTCCCCGACCTCGGGCGCCTCGTGGCGTTCGGTGGGGCGGTCGGGGTCGCGCAGCCGCCGCATGCACTCGTTGCGGGCGAGCGCGTACAGCCAGCCGCGGAACCTTTCGGGCTCGCGCAGCACCGGCACCTGCGCGTACGCGGCGACGAGGGCGTCGTGGAGGGCGCTCGCCGCGGGCTCCTGGTCGCGCAGCAGCGCGTGGCAGTAGTCGTACAGGCGGGCCGCGTAGCGATCCATGACCTGGATGAGGGCGCCGGGATCGCCGGCCGCCAGCTCCCGCGCGAGACGTTCGTCGTCCGCGCGGTCGAGGGTGGGCCAACCGGACACAGGGTCCTCCCGCGGGATCAGGGTGCTGCCTCTGGGGCGGTCCTCGTCCGCGGCGTCGCGGACGGGCTCAGGGAAGTCAGGGGAGCGGTCCGCTCTCCCGGCCCGCGCTCCGGGCGGCTCCCCGTCGCGGGCCGGGGAGGAGAAGAGGTCGGAGGCCCGACGGCCCCGCTCCCCGTCGGGCCTCCACATGAAATGACGATCGACCCCCGCGCCCGGTTGACGCCGAATCCAAGAAAATCACGGAACTACCGGGCGCGGTCGGAGCGCTACGACGTGATGCGCCGCGACAGCATCTTCAGGAAGATCTTGGAGATCTCCTGCGGCGTCATCGCGACCTGGACGTTCCCGTTGGTCGCCGCGGCGATCTTCTCCAGCTCGCCCCGGTCGACGCCCTTGCCGAAGCCGATCATGTTGACCTGGATCGGCTTGTTCGGATCCTTCAGCCGCCTCAGCTCCGCCAGGGTCTGGTCGAGCGTCGGCCCGTCCGGGTCGTCGTTCTGGCCGTCGGTGAGCAGCAGGATCGAGTTGCCGAACTCCGGCTTGTAGGTCTTGTTCATCAGCTTGTAGGCGTCCAGCATCGTCCGGTAGAGCCCGGTGTCGCCGGTCGGCTTCGGCTTCATCTGGTTGAGCCAGGACAGCACCAGCCCGCGCCGCGTGGTGGACCCGATGCGGTCGCCGAGCGCGCCGATCGGCACCGTCTGCTTGTACGGCGTCTTGCCGTTCATGTTCGTGGAGAACAGCCACTGGCCGAGCTCGGTGTCGTTCGACATCATCGCCAGGCCGCCCTGCGACACCTGCGCGATCGCCTGCAGCCGGTTGGTGTGCGGGGCGACCTGCTCGGCCATCGAGCCGGACACGTCGATCAGCGTGAGCATCCGCAGCCCGAGCGTCAGCTTCGACCACGCCTGCATGACCTGCGCGACGTCGCCGCTCTTCGGCGACGGGAGCTGCCGCGGGCGCGCCGGGCTGACCCCGGCCGCCGCGCCGAAGCCGGTGGGCGCCTTGCCGTCGGACGTCCGGAATCCGAGCTGCCGCAGGTCGTTGCGGGTCGCGTCGGTGGTCATCGCCTTCTCGAGCAGCTGCGCGGCCTTCTGCTCATCGCCGTTCTGCGCGGTGACGGTGTACGGGTAGTCCATCGACAGCGTGCCCTCGGTCGGGTACAGCGCCACCGCGGGCTGGGCCGGCTTGGTCTGGTTGTAGCTCCACAGCGCCTGCTCCGACGACAGGGAGATCGGCTGCTTGCCGGTGCGGTCCTTGCTGAAGTGGGCGAACTCCTCCGTGGTTGACGGAACGAGGTTCTCCCGGACGGTCCTGACGATGCCGGTGAAGATGGAGTCCTTGTTGGGGTCGTTCGCCAGCAGCATGCTGGTGATCATCAACGACCCCATGCCGGCGGCGTTCTTGGTCGGGTCCGGGACCACCATCCGGACCGAGCCGGCCGGGATCATCTGGTTCTTGGTCACCGCGCCGCCCGCGACACCGCCCGCGGCCTTCAGCAGGTTGTCCCAGGACGGGCTGGCCGTGACGCCCTGCTTCTTCAGCTGGACGGCCAGCGACTTCGGCAGGCCCACCACGATCGGGCTGCTCGCGAGCGAGGTCTTCGCCGACTCCAGGTTCTTGTCGCCGCCCTCGCCCCGGGCGAGCGCCGTCCACAGTGAGGAGTCGGGGATCCACACGTCCGGCCGCTCGTTCGCCGAGTCCGCGACGCCCTGGCCGGACAGCAGCGTCGCCACCGACGCCGGGTCGGCCTTCTTCACGTCGGCCCGTACGCACTTGCCGCCGACCTTGTGCTTGGCGTCGTTGAACCGGCCCGCCGCCTTCACGACCACCGGCTGGATGTCGGGCGCCGCCGCGACCGACAGGCTCAGCGCGTCGTCGCCGGAGCAGCCGCCGCCGCTCTCGGCGAACGCGTACACGCCGACGCCGAGCAGCAGCGCCAGGCCCACCGCACCGGCCATCGGCCCGATCAGCGCGGCCTTGCTCCGCTTCCGCTTGCGCTTGCCGTACTCGTAGCCGCCGGTGCCGCCGCCATACCCTCCGGATCCGCCGGACCCGCCGCCGCCGCCCGATCCGCCGCCGTAGCCGCCGGATCCGCCCGACCCCGCGGACCCGCCGCCGAAGAACCCGGCCGGCGTCTCGTCCGAGCTGCGGATCGCGTCGTACTCGCTGTAGCCCGTCCCGGCCAGCGGGGACGAGGACCGGCCGGGCGGCGGCTCCTGCGGCGTGGGCGCCGCCATCGGGTCCTGCGCGCCGTACCCGCCGGACCGCCCGAGCCCGTATCCGCCGGCGTCGGACGCGCCGGTGAAGCCGCCGGCGCCGTAGACCGGCTCCTCGGCCGAGCGGCGGGGCGTGAACCATTCGGGCGTCTCGCCCGGTCCGGACGCCTGCGGCGGGGCGGGGGGCGGGGCCGCGGGCGCGCCCGGCGGTCCGGCCTGCGGCTCCTGGGTCAGCGGGCGGCTCTGGGAGTCCCTGGTGCCGAACCAGTCGGAGGACCCGTCGTTCGCGGGTCCGAACACGGGCGTGGACGGGTCGTGACCGCCCCCGTCCCCCTCAGGGAAGTCATTGCGATGACGTCCGCTCATGGCTGCCCTCGATTCACCAGAAACCCGCCGATGTTCCACGGCACTGTAGTAGTACGAACTAGAGGTTACAAAGAACTCAAAATCGATGATGACGCAGGTCATCAGCGTATGTCCGGACGATCCTGGCATTGCCTCCCCACCGTCACGCCCCGCGTTCGGGGCGGCACGGGGCGGCGCCGGGGCCGCGATCATGGGTGGACCGGGCCCGCGCGGACGCCGGGACCGAGCGTGATCCTGCCGCAAACCGGAAGCGTCGCGCGCGGCCGGAACCGGCCGCCCCGCCCCCTTGCCGCGGCCCGGGCACCGCGCTCCCTCCGGCACAATCGAGGCATGGCCAGCTTCGTCACCGTCACCTCCCCGGCCGACCCGCGGCTGGCCGACTACACCCGGCTCCGGGACGTCAACCTGCGCAAAAGCCTCGAGGCCGAGCACGGACTGTTCCTCGCCGAGGGGGAGAAGGTGATCCGCCGCGCGATCGCCGCCGGCCACCCCGTCCGCTCCCTGCTGATGGCGGACCGCTGGACCGGCCCCCTCGCGGACGTCCTTGACAGCGTCGACGCGCCGGTCTACGTGGCCGACGACGCCACCCTCGAAGGCGTCACCGGCTTCCCCGTCCACCGCGGCGCCCTCGCCTCCCTCGAACGCCTCCCGCTCCCGCCCCTCGGCGCCGTCGTGAAGGACGCCCGCCGCATCCTCGTCCTCGAGGACCTCGTCGACCACGCGAACGTCGGCTCGATCTTCAGGTGCGCCGCCGCCCTCGGCATCGACGCGATCGTCCTGTCGCCCCGCTGCGCCGACCCCCTCTACCGGCGCGCGGTGAAGGTGTCCATGGGCGCGGTCTTCGCGATCCCCTACGCCCGGATGGGCAACCGGCACGATGACCTGGGCCTACTGCGCGCCGCCGGCTTCACGCTCCTGGCCCTGACCCCCGACCAGGCCGCCACCCCGCTGGACAAGGCCCCGCTGGGCGACCGCGCCGCCCTGCTCCTCGGGTCCGAAGGCGACGGCCTGACGTCCCACTGGCTCGACGAGGCCGACGAGCGCGTCTGCATCCCGATGAGCCCCGGCGCCCTCACCGCCGGCGTCGACTCCCTCAACGTCACCGCGGCCGCCGCCATCGCCTGCCACGCCCTCGGCCGCGCATGACGTGACCTGCGGTCCTGCCGCAGAGCCGGCCGCGCCTGATATCGTCCTTCGCCGCGCCGCCACAAGGAGTCGCTTCCGTGGGACGAAAGACCGAGCGATCCCGCCGGGCGAGGAAGCGCCGCGACCTCGCTCTGCGCCTGGAACGTCCGCCTCGCTGGGCCACCGCGACCCTGCTGATCTCGTCTTTCCTTCTGGCCGTCGAGTTCCTGCTCGCGCCGTTGTCGTTCGTCCGCAACGGCGGCAAGACCCTGACCGTGGACACCGCCACGGTGACGTCCTGCCACCGCGACGCCATCACCGGCTGGGCGCAGTACGGATGTGCGCTCGAGAAGGACGGAGCGCCGTACGAGCCCTCCTTCGTCCACCGGCCCCGGCTCAAGACCTGGCGGCCGGTGCACGGCAAGGTCACGTTCGAGATCCGCGAAGTGCGCGGGAAGGCCGGAACGTCCTACGAAATAGTCAAGAAAGGGACGTCACGGCCTTCCTTCATATGGGCTGTCCTGTGCGCGCTCGTCTACTTCGGGGCGGGCGGCGCCATCTTCCTGCTGCTGCTGAAACTGCTGAAGGGATGTGCCGGTCTGCTGCGCCGCTCAGCGGACCGCGCGACAGGTCAGGGCGCCGTCGAAACAGGCCAGGCCAATGCCGCCAAAACACGGAAGAGCGGTTGAAAAACGGCACGCTAAAGCCGGTGGCGCGCACCATGACAATGGCTTGCCGGGATGACTGCGTCGCTCACTTGCCGAACATGCCGCGGCGCGTCCGGCGGTGCATGCCCTTCGCGCGGCGCATGGCGGCCGCGGCGGCGCCGGCGGGGGCGCGCCGCTTGCCGAGCCGCAGCTGCGTGAGCAGCACCGCGATCGCCACCATCAGCGCCGCCAGCCACGCGACCTGCGTGCTCGCGACCCGCTCGAAGGTGAGGTCCTGCGCGACGGGGGCCTTGTTCCCGCGCAGCCTGCTCTCCGGCGTCACCGACACGATGTTCGGCGCGATCGACGGGCTCGGCGCCGCGATCGGCGGCAGCGCCACCTGCGGGTTCTTCGCCTGGAACGACGAGTTCGGCTCCGGCGGCACGTAACCGCTACCGGACGTCGTCCCGCTGCCCCCGGTCGTCCCGCTCGTGCCGCCCGACGATCCGCTGCCGCTGCCGCCGCCGGACGAGGAGCCGTGCCCGCCGCCGGACGCCGACGCCGACGGCGTCGCGCTCTTGGACGGCGAAGGCGACTTGGACGGCGACTTCGTCGGCTTCGACGTGGTCGGCGGCGCCGACGTCTTCAGCGGGCGGTAGGTGACCGCCGCCGTGTCGCTGCCGGTCAGGTCCTTGCCGTCGGCGGTCCCCGCCACGGTGACGGTGACGGTGACGATCATGGACTTGGGCAGGCTCTTGGGGACGAAGACGGAGGTCGTGACCGTCTTCGGGTCGGTGCCCACGTTGCCGAAGTCGCAGAGCTTGACCGTCGACGGGGGCCGGCACCCTTCGGTGAACGACGCCTTCGCGGCCTTGTTCGACGTGCTCAGGGTGACGGAGACCACATGGACGGCCTCGGCGGTGCCCGTGGTCGTGGACGCCCGCGTCGTGACGAGGGCGTTCGTTCCCGCGTTCGCCGGGCTCTCGACCGACGCCACGACCGTGAGCTTCGGCGCCGGACTGGGTGATGCGGAGGCCGAGTCGGAAGGGGCCGGCGACGTGGTGTCATCGGCGGAGGCGGACGCGCCTCCGGCGGCGAGGACGGCCGCCGCCCCGAGCCCAACAAAGATCGGTTTCACCGCCGGTCGGCAGTACACCGCCCCAGCACCTCCGTCGCATCGCCTTTGAGCGCCTGTGCCCGCTGTACCCGGGAGATCGTCCCAGGACTCATGCGAACACGGATGAACGGGCCAAAGCAACCCCGGGGACGTTCACATGACTTCCTCTCGGACGTCCTCTATCTCCGTGGCGGGCGCCCACGCCTGCCAAACGCCCTGGTCAATGCGTTCGAGGCCGAGCGATTCGGCCACCGGGGCGCGGCCGCCGACATATTCGACGCGCAGCCACGTCTCGTGCTCGCCGACGATGACGAACCGCTCCCCGCGCCACCGGCACGTCGTCCGGACGTACCGGAGCTCCTCGACCTCCGACGCCGGCACGATCCGCCGGAACCGGCCGGGGCGCAGCTCCTCGAACCCGTCCGTCGGCCCCGGCGTGTAGAGCCGGACCTCGCCGTCGGCGCCCGGCGCCGCCTCGAAGTCGCGGCCGAGCCAGCGCGCCACGTAGCCGTCCCTGATCACTGCGCCGCTCCCGCCCGGCCGTCGCGCCCGTCGGAACCGGTGGACGCGTCGGGCCGCAGCCACGCGAGCCGGTCGGGGTCGTACATCGCGACGAACCTCTCCGAACGATCCATGCCCAGGTAGTACATCTCGGCGCCGTACGGGAGCCGGACGCTGTCCACCTTGTACTCGCGGATGGAGCCCGCGCTGCCGGGCGCGAACCCGCCGCCGACGAACGGGGGCCGCTCGATCACCCAGCCCGCGTCGCCCCAGGAGGCCATCTCCTCCGCGTCGCGCCCGCCGAACGGGATCCGGTACAGGTCGGGGCAGTACGCGGGCCACCGGATGACGTACACGCCCTCGTCCGCGGGCGAGAACGGCGTGTCCTCATAGAGGAGCCCCAGCGCCTCGTACAGCTGGACGGGCGTCTGGAGTTCCGCGACGTCGCCCGTCGGGTGGACGAACCCGCCGACGCGGTCGTAGCCCTGCTCCAGGTACCAGCCGACGTGCCCGTGCGGGACGACCTTCTGCATGATCGTCGGCTGGGACACGCGGTCGTCGAGGTCCTCGGTCCGCGCCGGGGCCGCCGTGACGACGTCCTGCACGGTCATGTCCGCGGCGGGTTCCCGCGGGGCGGGCGGCGCGGCCGGGGCGGCCGGGCGCGCCTGGACGAGGCCGACGCGCAGGGCCCACTCGCTCAGCGCCCGCACCTGGTCGCCGCGCAGGGACGCGCCGATCCGCGTGCCCGGGTTGAGCAGCAGCGCCCAGTCGTCGCGGGGCCACGCGCCGATCAGCTCGCGGAAGTCGGCGTAGACGAACCGGGACTCCGGCAGGACCTCCCGAAGCCGGACGAGGGAGGTGAACACCCGGACGGCGGTGCCGTCGCGCAGCGCCGCGTCCCACCGGAACTCGCGCTGCACCGGCGTCACTTCGAGCGGGGCGTCCGCCGGGATGGGCACGAGGACGTTCGCGTTCAGCAGGACGCGGAGGAACGCGTCGGAGTCGCCGCCGAGGGCCGCCTCGTAGAGCTCCTGGTCGATGCGGTTGCCGGGCTCGAACTCTGGCTCGGGGGCGCCGACCGGCCGCAGCCGCCGCTCCGGCGCCTGCGGGTCGCCCGGCGGTTCCGTCGCGGCGGTCGACTCCGGGGCGGGCGAGTCGCTCGCCGGACCCAGGCCGACGATCGCGTGGCCGCCGGTCACGGTGGACGCGTTGGCTTCGGGCGCGTAACCGCCCGCCGCGTCCGGCACTGACGGCTCGGGCTCTGCCGGCGCTTCCGTGGTGGGGAGGTGCCGCGGACCGGTGTCTCCGGGCAGGGCCGTGTTGTACGCGCCATAGGACGGCTCTGCGGCAGGCGGCTGCGGCCCGTAAGCGGGCACGTCTTCTCTCCCACCGGACGGAACCGGCGGCGCCACCGGTTCACCGCCCCCCGGAACGCCGACCTGCGGCTGCGGCGGCACGACCGTGGGGTGCCCGCCGGAGGTGGTGGACGGTGCCGCCGGCTCGTGGTCCGCTGCGCTGACCTGAGGCTGGGGACCGGTCTGGTGCGGGCCGTCTCCCGGCGCGTTGAAACCGGGCTGTTCGGTCGGCGGTGTGGGGCCGGTGGTGGGGTATCCGCCGGAGGTGGTCGAGGGCGCTGTGGGTTCGTGGTTGGGTGCGCTGACCTGGGGCTGTGGCCTGGTGTGGTGCGGGTCGTTTTCCGGTGCGGGGGCGGGGTCCGCCGCGTTGAAGCCCGGCGATTCCGTCGGCGGTGTGGGGCCGGTGGTCGGGAATCCGCCGGAGGTGGCCGAGGGTGCCGAGGGCTCGTGGTTCGGCGCGGTGACCTGGGGTTGCGGGCCCGTGTCGTGGCGCGGGTCGGCTCCCGGGGCGGGCTCTGGAGCGCCGAAGGCGGGCTGCTCCGCCGGCAGGGGCGGGACGGCGGTCGGGTGACCGCCGGTCGTGTCCGAAGGTGCCGCTGGAGCCTGGTCCGGCGGCCCGGGGACGGCGGGATCGGCAGCGGGAAAGGCGGGCTGCTCAGGCTCGGCAGGCGCGCTCGGGGCGGCGTGGCTACCGGACGGCTGGGCCGCCTCGCCGGTCGGGATCGCCGCCGCGCCGGGGTCGGACGGGACGTAGCCGGGCCGCTGCTGCGGGCCGGTGCCGGTGCCGGCCGGTTCGCTCGGCGCGCCGTCGGGCACCGGGGACGCGTCCGTGGACGGGACGGCCGGTGCGACGGGAACGGCGGGGTTCTCCGGGGGAGGAGGAGTCGCGGCCGACGGCGGGGTGGCGGCCTTCTCGGGCGCGGTGCGCGGCGGCCCGCTGAGCGCGCGGACCTGCTCGCCGGGCATCGTGGCGTCGATCGGGGTGCCGGGGTTGAGGACGAGCGTCCACTCGGGGTCGGGCCAGGCGGACACGACGTCCAGCAGGCTCGGCATCACGAAGCGGGACGAGCCGATCGCCTCGTTCATCCACTTGAGGGACGTGAACAGCTGCACGGACGTGCGGCCGTGGACGGTGACGGGCCGCCACGGGAACGCCGGGTCGTCGGGCGCGATGCCCCACGGGGTGTCGGGGTCGGCGGGGACGAGGACCTGCGCGCCGAGGAGCACCTTGAAGAAGGTGTCGGTGTCGCGGCGGCGGGCGGCGTCGAAGAGGCGCTGCTCGATGTCGTTCTGCGGCTCGAACCGGTCGGTCATCCGGGCGGCGGCGCGCTGGTCGGCCCAGGTGGCGAGGCCGGGGAGCTGGGCGGCCATGACGGTGCCGCCGGCGGGGGAGCCGGAGTTGATGGCGAGGAGCCAGCCGTGGTCGGGCCAGTAGCGCAGCGCGACGGTGAACGGCAGCTTGATGTACTCGGTGCCGGTCCCGGCGGCGTGGGCGGCCTCGATGAGGCGCTCGGGGGAGGTGAAGACGGGGACGACGGTGCTGCCGTCGATCTCGCGGGTCCGCCACGGGAAGCCGGGGCGGCCGGGGCGGAGCGTGTAGTCGGTGTCGTCCGGGACGGGCAGCAGGATCTCGGTGTCCGCCATCGTCTGCAGGAACAGGTCGTGGTCGTTGTTCGCAGCGGCGCGCAGCAGTTCGCGTTCGACGTCGTTGGCGGGGTGGAACTCGGGCCGGGCCGGTTCGCGGGGCGCCTCGCGGGGCAGCTCGCGGTGCTGGCCCTGCAGCTCCTCCCACGGCGACTCGTCCGACGGCGGCGATGACGGGGCCGGCGGCGACGGGGCCGAGGGGGCCGGCGGCGCTGCGGCCTGAGCCGGAGCGGGTGGCGCCGCGGGCTCGGGAGCGGGTTCGGGAGCCGGTTCCGGTGCGGGCTCCGCCACGGGGGCGGGCGGCTCCGGCGCCGGCGGTGCCGCCGGGGCAGGCGTAGATGCGGGTGCGGGTGCCGGGGCGGCGGACGCGAGGTCGGGGCGGCCGACCTGCGGCGGGCGGCCGTCGCCGTCGGCGACCTGCCGGACGAACCAGGCGGGCATCCGCGCCTCGATCGGCAGCGGGACGCCGCCCGGGTGGCCGGGCGCGTCGACGGCCAGCCACCAGCGGGCGTCGGGCCAGGTCTCGGCGAGGTCGCCGAAGCGCAGCGTCATGAAGTGCCGCCAGGACGGGCCGAGGCACGCGCGCATCGCGGCGGCGGAGGTGTAGGCGAGGACGTGGACGCGGCCGTCCTCCTCGCGGGTCGGCCAGGCGGGCCCCGACCGCCCGGCGAGCACCCCGTCGACGGCGTCGTCCGGGACGGGCACCACGAGCTCGCTGCCCGCGAGGATGCGGAAGTAGCCCTCCTGGTCTCCGGCCCGTACGCTCTCCTCCAGTCGGCGTTCCAAGTCCGACGTGGGTCGCCACGCGTCGGCCACCGCCGCCACCCCCTGTTTCGTCCGTGCTCATCCCCGACCCGCCGGGTCCCGGTGGGAGATCCGGCGGGAAGTAGCGCGACTGCCTACGCTACAGGGGCGAACAGGACCAAAGGCCATAAACGTCTGTGCTCGCCGGCGAGTCCGCAGGTCAGCGCGGTGCCAGTCGCGCCAGCGCGGTGCACAGCCGGTCGATGTGCTCCTCGGTGGTCCCGATCCCGATGCTCGCGCGGACGGCCGCCCCCTCGCCGCCGCAGCCGGCGGAGTCGTCCCCGCCCAGCAGGTGCCGGACGAGCGGGTGCGCGCAGAACTTGCCGTCCCGCACGCCGATGCCGTGCTCACCGGACAGCGTAAGCGCCACGTCGCGCGCGTTCCAGCCGGTCACGGTGAAAGACACGATTCCCACGCGCGGCGACCGGTCGCCCCACAGGGTGAGCTCGCGGACGTGGGGGAGCGCGGCGAGCCCGGCGCGCAGCCGGGCGAGGAGCCGCTCCTCGCGGGCGGCGAGCGCGTCCCAGCCGGCGGCGGTGAGGGCCTCGCAGGCGGCGGCGAGCGCGATGACGCCGAGGACGTTGGGGGTGCCGGCCTCGTGCCGCTGCTCCGCCGCCGGCGCCCACCGGACCGCGCCGGCGACGGACGCGCTGGCGCCGCCGCCCTTGAGGTACGGGTCGGCTGCGCGCAGCCAGTCGGCGCGCCCGGCGAGCACGCCCGCGCCGAACGGTGCGTACAGCTTGTGGCCGGAGAACGCGACGTAGTCCAGGCCGAGCGCGGTCATGTCGAGCGGGCGGTGCGGGACGAGCTGCGCGGCGTCCACCGCGATGCGGGCGCCGTGCCGGCGGGCGACCTGCGCCAGCTCGCGGATCGGCCACAGCTCGCCGGTGACGTTGGACGCGGCGGTGACGACGAGCAGCCGCGCGCCGACCGGGGTCGCGGCGAGCGCGCGGTCGGCGGCGCCGATCGCCTCGGCGGGCGTGGCGGGGACGGGGAGCCGCACGGGCCGCTTCCACGGGAGCAGCGACGCGTGGTGCTCGGAGTCGAACACGACGACGCTCGTCCCGGACGGGACGGCGTGCGCGAGCAGGTTCATCGCGTCGGTGGTGTTGCGGGTGAACACGACGGCGGCGCGGCGCCACGCGCCGAGGAACTCGCGGACGGTCTCGCGCGCGCTCTCGTACGCCTCCGTCGTGACCTGCGAGGCGTAGCCGGCGCCGCGATGCACGCTGCTGTAGTAGGGCAGCGCACGGGTGACGGCCTCGTGCACCGCCTCCAGACAAGGCGCGCTGGCGGCGTAGTCGAGGTTGGCGTAGGGGACGTGGCGGCCGTCGTTCAGCGGGACGGGCGCGTCCGCGCCGACGACGCGCGGGAAGGCGCGAACTTCCCGTGCGGTGCCCGGCGTCTCAGCAGGCGTGAGCGGGGCGAGGGACGGTGCGGAGGCGAGCGTGGCGGGCATGCCGGTTCCTTCCGGGGTCAGGGACCCCGGGGCCGTGCCTGCGGGATCCGCGCTTGCCGGAACGCGGTGCCGCGTCCGGCCAGGTCCTCACCCGGGGCACCCCATCGCGGACGAAGGGTTGCCGGCCAGCGAGCCGGGGCTTGGCGCTGGCGCTCATGACCTAGTGCGGAAGTATATGCGGAGCCTGTGGCAGATCAAGGGGGAGGGTGCGATGCGGTACCGGGTGGTTCGGGCGCTTGCCGGGGGCGTGGTGATGCTCGGCGTGTCCGGCCTGCTGGGCGCGTGCGGGGCGCTGGGGGGCAACTCCGGCCAGGTCTGCAGCGACACCAAGAAGGCGTTCCAGCAGTACATCACCCAGGTCAGGAGCGTGCCGGCGGCGGAGCCCGCGCAGTGGGGCCAGGCGACGCAGCGGCTCGCGACCCGCCTCGACGCGCTGGCGAAGGAGGCCGACGACGGGGCGCTGAAGAAGGCGCTGCGGGCCGAGTCGCAGCGGCTGCGCGCGGCGGCCACGACCGTCGGCACCGGGGACGCCTCGCAGCTCAGCGCCGTGATGAACGACACACCGGCCCGTATCGGAAAGGCATGCGCCTAGCGGCACGGGGTGGGGCGGACGCGCAGAGGCCCGGCGGTGCGACCGCCGGGCCCCTCGCGCTCAGTTGAACATCTGGCCGCCGGTGCCGTCGCCGGTACCGCCGCCGCCGTCGTTCCCTCCACCGCCGTCGGTGCCGCCGCCGTTGCCGCCGCCGTCGGTGCCTCCACCGCCGTTCCCGCCGCCGTCACCGCCGCCGGGCAGCGTCGGGATGATGGTCGGCAGGTCCGTCGGCGGCTTCGGCTGGCGCGGCCCGCCCGTCCCGCCGGAGGGACGGTGCGTCGGGCCGTCGGTGCGCGGCCCCTCGGTGCTCGGCGCGCCGCCGCCCGGCGACGGGACGCCCCAGCCGCTGCCCGGCGTCTCCGACGGCGACCCGAACGTCTTCGGGTCGTAGCCCTTGATGTCGACCGCGTCGGTCATGTACGAGCGCCAGATCTGGGTGGGCAGCTGCCCGCCGTAGGAGCCGTACCCGGGGATGTTCAGCGCCTTGTTGTCCTCGCGGAACATCGCCACGCTCGTCGCCATCTGCGGGACGAACCCGTTGAACCAGATCGCCCGGCCCTCGTCGGTGGTGCCGGTCTTGCCGGCGACGTCGCGGCCGTCGGGCAGCTGCGCGCCGGTGCCGGTGCCGCCCTGGACGACCTGCTGCATCGCGTACGTGGCGTCCCGCGCGACCTGGGTGCCGAACGCCCGCTCGCCCTTCTCGGAGAACTTGCGGGCCTGGCCCTCGTTGTCGGTCACCGACTTCACCACGTACGGCTGCCGGTACACGCCCTCGTCGGCGAACGTCGCGTACACCCCGGCCTGCTGCACCGGGTGCAGCGACACGATGCCGAGCGGGAACGACGCCGCGGCGCGCTGGTCCGGCGTCATCTGCGACGCCGAGATGCCGAGCTTCTCGGCCATCGCGGCGATCTTGTCGTTGCCGATGTCCTGGCCGAGGTTGACGTAGGCGGTGTTGACCGAGTGCTCGGTCGCGGTGACGAGGTTGATGTTCCCGAAGCTCTCGCCGCTGTCGTTCTTGATGGAGTGGCCGCCGAAGTACTGCGGGGAGCTGCCGTCATAGGTGTCGGACAGGCTCTTGCCGTCCTCCAGCGCGGCGGCCAGCGCGATCGGCTTGAAGCCCGACCCGGCCTGCGCGGTGTCGTAGAACGCGCTGCTCGCCGCCTCCGTCAGGTAGTCGCGGCCGCCGTAGAAGGCCAGCACCTGCCCGGTGTTCGGGTCGACCGACACCAGCCCGGTCCGGATCTTCTTGCTCGTCCCGGCCGGGACGTTGTTCTCCACGGCCTGCTTCGCCGCGTCCATCAGCCGCTTGTCGAACGTCGTGGTGATCTTCAGGCCGCTGCGGTTGATCTCGTCCTCGGTGTAGCCGCGCCGCTCCTCCAGCTCCTTCTTGGCCAGGTTGACCATGTAGCCCTTCTGGCCCTTGAGGACGTCGGTGATCTTCTCCTTGCCGGGTGCCGGGAACGTCATCGACGCGGCGTCGGCGGGGGACAGCGCCCCGTCCCGGACCATGTTGTTCACCACGGCGTGCCAGCGCTGCTCGGCGTAGACGCGGTGCTGGCCGGTCGGGTCGGCGAAGTTGCTCGGCTGCTGGATCGCGGCCGCCAGGTACGCCGACTCGGCGGGCGTGAGGTCCTTGACGTCCTTGTTGTAGTAGGCGTGCGCGGCGGCCTGCACACCGTAGGCGTCGCGGCCGAAGTAGATGGTGTTGAGGTACTGCTCGAGGATCCAGTCCTTGGACTTCTCCCGGCCCACCTTCAAGGAGACCATGATCTCCTTGAGCTTGCGGGTGACCGAGCGCTCCTTGCCGATGCCGCCGTAGTAGTTGCGGACCATCTGCTGGGTGATGGTGGAGCCGCCCTGCAGCTGCTCGCCGGTCGCGGTGGACCAGAACGCCCGCGCGGTGCCCTGGATCGACACGCCCGGGTCCTGGTAGAAGCTGCGGTTCTCGGCCGCGATGACCGCGTCGCGGGTGCTCTTCGGGATCTGGTCGAACTTCACCGCGTCCCGGTTCATGCCGGTCTTGGCGATCAGGGTCTTGCCGTCGGAGTAGTAGAAGGCGGGCCCCTGCGCGAGCGCCTGCTGCTGCGGCGAGGGGACCGGCGTGAAGATGTAGGCGATCGCGAACGCCGCGACGAGGAACCCGAGGATGCCGAGCAGCGTGAACAGGATGCGCCGCAGGTAGCGGACGCGACGGCTGCGCGGCTTCTTCGGTCCCTTGCCGCCACCGCCGCCGCCCGAACCGCCGCCGGGGCCGCGCCCCGGCGGGCCTCCTTGCCTCGACGACGCAGCCGACATGGTCTTGGTATCTCCGGCCGGGGAGCCGCTCACACCAGCGCTTCCGGAGCCGTCCGGATCGTCCCGCCCGGGGCGGTCGTTATCGGGGGACGTGCCCTTTTCGGTGGCCGGAGCGCCCGGCCCGGCGGCGGGGGATTGCGCGGTCGCGGCGGGCGCCGCGCTCTCCGCAGGGCTCTCCCCGGCGCTCTCCACAGGGCCCTCTGCGGGCTCCTTGTCGCGATTCTGAGATATGTCGGTGTTCGGGGAGTTTTTCAGGTCTGGGGTGGTTTCTCCGGAGTCCACGGTGAGCGTCGCCGTCCGGGCCGCGGGGGCCTGCGCCGCGCGCCCGGCCGCCCCGTCCCGTTCCTGGTCACGGGCCTGGCCGTCGACATCGGCGGGCGCGCCCGCCGACTCCGGGCGCGGCGCGGAATCGTCTGATCCGCCCGCCGGAGCGGCCTTCGCACCGTCCTCGCGGAGATCGTCCGCAGTGCCCGGTGCGCCCTCTTCCTGACCTTTTTCCGTGCTGCTCACAAGCCCCCCGTGATTATTGCGTTACCGACGATACCTGAGGGGATCCATGCGATGGGCCGCCCAATGCACATCCTTGGCTTCCCGATAAGAGGACGGTCAAAGCGCCCTCGGGGTTGTCGTGACGGATCTCGCACGCCCCCCGGGAACCCTCGCCCCCGCCAACGCGAGCGGCGGGGACCCCCACCGGGGGCGCCCGCCGCTCGTCTCCGCCTGCGCGCCGTCACGCGGCGCGGGCGCTCACTTCTGCACCTTGGCGAGGATGTCCACCACGAACACCAGGGTGTCGGTGCCCTTGATCCCGGCCTGCGCGTTGCCGTTCTTGCCGTAGCCCTCGGCCGGCGGCAGGACCAGCAGCACCCGGCTGCCGACCTTCGCGCCGGTCAGGCCCTTGTCGAAGCCGGGAACGGTGCCGCCGGTGCCGATCGGGAACATCGCCGGCTGGCCGTTCTTCCAGCTGGAGTCGAAGACCTTGCCGTCCTTCCAGATCTGCCCCTGGTAGTTGACGACCGCGTCGTCGCCCTTGGCCAGCGCCGGGCCGGTGCCCTGGACGAGCGTCTTGACCTGCAGCTTGGACGGCGCGTCCACCTTCGGGACCGTCACCTTCGGGGCCTTGCCGGCGCCCTGGTCCTCGACCTTCGGCAGCTTCTTGTCGTCCAGCTTCTGCGGGGCGCCCTGCGGGCCGGCGTTCTTCTTCACGACGGCCGCGACGTCCACGACGAAGACGACCGAGTCGTTCTTGCCGAGGCCGAGCTGCGAGCCCTGGTCGCCGAAGCCCATCGACGGCGGGACCTCCACCAGGACCCGGCTGCCGCCCGTCTTGCCGAGCAGGCCCTTGTCGAGGCCCTTGACGCCGCTCTTGCCGACGGTGAGCGCCTGCGGCCCGCCCGACCCCTGCGTCTGCTGCTCGTAGGAAGAGCCGATCTTCTTGCTCGTGCTCTTCTTCTTGGAGTCGTCGGAGTCGGTCTGCTTCGCCCACTGGTAGAAGGAGTACTGCACGAACATCGTGTCGCCGTCGGCGATCGCCGGGCCGCTGCCCTTGATCAGCGTCCGGGTCTTCAGCGACTTGTTCGGCGCGAGCTTCGTCGGGATCTTCACCTTCGACTCGGCCCCGAACTTGCCGGACACCTCGATCTTCGGCCCGGGCCGCGTCACGTAGTAGGTGACGCCGCCCGCGATGGCGAGCACGGCCACCACGATGCCGGCGATCGTCGCGATCCGCCGCTTGCGGGCCTGGGCCGCGGTCAGCGCGGACGGCCGGTTCAGCCCGCTGCCGCGCCCGGCGCTGATCCCGTGCGGGGTGAACTCCGGGCTGCGGATGTTCTTGGCGTTAGGGATCTTCGCCTTGACCGCCGGCTTGTCATCCTCGGCCATGGTTCCTCACTCGCTCCGGGGTCGACGACATCACGAAAGTGACCACCCTTCCAGCACCGGCCTAAGAACAGCGTGAAAACCGCGCAAAGGAGGCCGACCTGCAATCTACCGGTCACTCGCCGTGGAAGAGCGTTCCTGCCCGGGGGCCCGCCCATGAGGACGGTCTCCGCAGGACACAGGGACTCGTCAGGATACTGCCGCGGGACCGCGGGCGAGCAAACGCCGCTTCTGGCCGTCCGGCAGGTCGTCCTGCTCCAGGACCGCGAAGCCCCCGTCCAGCAGGGAAGCGGGCTCGCAGTCGCCGAGGCACCACTCGGCCGGCAGCGCGTCGCGGACCCGCCGGGCCTCCGCCGTGAACGCCTCCCAGGCCAGCAGCCCGCCCGGGACGACGGCCCCGGCGGCCCGCAGGAACACGGCGCGGTCCCAGAAGCCCGTGCACAGGACGAGCGCGTACGTCGCCGGCGCGGGCCGGAACGCCCCGAGATCGTCCTGGACGAGCGTGATCAGCCCGTCCAGGCCGCGGCGGCGCGCCTCCGCGCCGAGCCGGTCGAGCGCCACCTCGGAGACGTCCACCGCCGTGACGCGCCGTCCCTCCTCGGCGGCGAGCAGCGCCGACCCGGCCGTCCCGCACGCCAGGTCCAGGACGGGCCCGTCCGGAGGCGCCTCGGCCAGCGCCCGCACGGCCAGCGGGTGCGGCGCGAACGACGGCTCGGGCGCGCTCTCGTACTTGGCGTTCCACCGGAGCCTGTCGGGATGCCCCGCGAGCGCCGCCGGCACCCCGCCCTCACCGGATTCCATGTCCCGACCCTATGCGCCGCCCCCGCCCCCCACCTCACGTTGAGCTGCGGCGTGTTGACGTCACGAGCGCCCCCTGACGACGACCCGCCGCAGCGCAACAGGGGAGGTCAGCGGCGTTCGGCGATCAAGAGCATGAACAGGGCCGTCGGGAAGCCCTCGCGCCACCACGGGTCGTCGCGCAGCTGCTCCGGGGTCGGATGCGGCTCGCGGAGGTCGGCGATCACGAACCCGTTGTCTCGGAGCGTTCCAGAGTAGAACTCCAGCGGACGGAGCCACGATGTGATCATCGACGGCGACTCCAGCCCGTCCACCAGGAACCGCTGGTCGACCCCGCGGGACGCGAAGTACTGCGCGGCCGGCACGCTCTGCCTCGCGCCGTGCTCGGAGTTCTCCACGTAGAAGCACGGGTGCAGGGTCAGCGACACCAGCCGCCCGCCGCTCTTCAGCACCCGGCCGAACTCCGCGATCGCGCGCGACGGGTCCTGCAGATGGCTGAACAGGTGGTTGCAGACGACCAGGTCGAACCCGTCGTCCTCCACGGGCAGCGCGTCGACGCTGGCCCGGGTGAACGACAGCGAGCCCCCGATCCCGGTCGCCGGCACCGCCGTGCCGGCCACGTCCCGGGCCGCGTCGATCAACCCCTGGCAGGCGTCCACGCCGACGACGTCGGCGCCCTCGGCGGCCAGCGTCCGCGCGATGTAGCCCTCCCCGCAGCCGGCGTCCAGCACCCGCAGCCCCTTGCACGGCCCGATCGCGTCCAGCATGGCGGCGTCGGTGAGCTCGGTGCGGTACCGGTCGCGGCCCTCCCTGATCACCTTCACCCAGTAGTCCGCGTTGGCCTCCCACCGCTCCCTGGTGAGATTTGCGATGGCTTCCGCCGTCTCTTCCACCGGCTCCCCATTCCCCGGCCCGCTCGCGGGCCTTTCACCTCAACGACCTGCAATGCGCGGCTCATGCGCCGCGCGGCACCCCCGAGAACGCAGCACCCGCTATGGCAGCTCTTTCAGCCGCCGCACCAGGGTGTTGCACGTCTCTCTGATCCTCCGGTCCTCGCAGTCGGCGCCGCGCAGTTCCAGTGCCCGCGTCAGCTCGGCGAGCCGCCCGCCGAAGGCCGGGTCGCGTCTCAGTGCCAGCGGAATGTACGTCGACGCCAGGTAGTACACGTAGGCGTCGTTGTAGTCGGCGATCTCCCGCAGCACCTCGTTCGCCGTGTTCCGCAGCGAAAGGGAACTGGGCAGGGTGAAGTCGGAGCTGATCCGGCCGTCCCTCATATAGGTCGGGAACGACCATTCCTCCAGCGCCGCGTACACCGGCGTCGCGTCCAGTTCCCTGCGGTACCGCTCGGCCAGGTCGAGGTCGTTCGAACTGATCAGCGAGCCCATCACCACGCCGCGCATCATGAACGCGGTCTGCCGGCCCGGCACCTCGAACCCGAGGTCGGCCTCCATCTCACCGGTCACCTTGCTGACCTGGTGGGTGAGGATGTTCAGAGCGAGGATCGAATGGAAGGAGTAGGTCTTGCGGTTCAGCCTGGGCGCGAGCTCGACCGACGACTCGAAGAGCTTGGCGGGGTCGATCAACAGGCCGTGCCCGCGCTCGGTGGAATAGAGCGCCTCCAGCGCCGTGTCGGGCTCCCGGCCCCAGAACCGCGCGATGAACGACGACGTCCGCTGGTTCGCCTCGCCTCGGACGATCCGCAGCCCCGCCTCCAGCGCGTTCAGCAGCAGCTGCTGCGGGACGGGGGACCCGTCGAGCGCGTCCAGATCGACGGCCAGGCCCTCCGCGCCGAGGTCGGAGACGAGCCCGTCCAGCCGTTTGCGGATCGCGTGCGCCCGGGAGTACTCCGCGATTCCCGGAATGGACGCCATCAGGCTCTGCAGGGACCGCCCGCTGACCCGGTCGAGCCATTCCGCGTTGTCCCAGAGCCGGAAGACCGTGCTCTCGTCGAGCCCCGAGAACGCGGCCACGTCCGACATGTTCAGGCCCATGTCCCGGGTGATCTCCGAGAGGGACCTCGGCTCGCCGTCCGCTGTCATCACTCGCCCCAGAGCCGCCGGTCGCCGACGCTCCGATCGTAGCGAAACGCGCGGCGGCGGGACCGGTTCGCGGGGATATGCGGCCGCCTTGTGATCGAGGGTGGAGAGCATCGCGGAGGTCAGCCCGGCTTGCGCCCGACGAAGCCGGCGAGCGGCAGCGGACCGTCCAGGTCGGCGGTGTCCGCGAGCGGCAGCGCCGCCGGGTACGGGCCGGCCGGCTCCAGCGGCGCGCAGATCTCCGCGATCTCCGCGCGGTCCCGCGGCGTGAACGCCAGCCCGGCGCGGCGGGCCGTCTCCGCCAGCGACTCCAGCTGCGGCGTCCGCTCGGTGTGCGTGATGACCATGTGGCTGCCGGCGGGCAGGCCGCCGAGCAGCGTCCGGACGATCCCGCGCGGATCCTCGGCGTCCGTCACGAAGTCCAGCACGCCGAGGAGCAGCAGCGCGACCGGCCGGCCGAAGTCGATCAGCCGCCGCAGCCCCGGATGGCCGAGCAGCGCCGCCGGGACCCGGACGTCCCCGCCGAACGCGCCGGTGCCGCGCTCGCCCGCCAGCAGCGCCCGCGCGTGCACGAGGACGAGCGGGTCGTTGTCGATGTAGGCGATCCGGCAGGACGGGTCGACGCGGCGGACGATGTCGCCGACGTTGCGCCGCGCCGGCAGGCCGCAGCCCACGTCCACGAACTGGCGCAGCCCGGACTCGGCGAGCCGCGCGGCGGCGTGCTCCAGGAAGCCCCTGTTCACCTGGGCGAGCCGCGCGACGACCGGTGCCCGGTCCAGGGCCCGTTCCGCCATCTCCCGGTCGACGGCGTAGTTGTCCTTGCCGCCGAGGAAGTAGTCGTACATCCGGGCGACGCTGGGGGCGCGCAGGAAGGCGGACGCGGCGCCGACCGGCCCGCCGGTGGAGGACTCCTCCTCCCACCGGCTCAGGCTCGGCACCGGTCCCGGGATCATGGGCGCCTCCACCGCTCCCCTACGGGCACCCCGAACCAGGTCGTGGTCGTCCCGTTGCGGTTGCGGTGGGCTCCCTGGTCGGCGGCGAGCGCCTGCATCAGCACCCGGCCCCGGCCGCCGCCGGGAAGCTGGTCGTCCGGCGGCCGGGGCGGCCCCGGCGGGACGCCGCCCTCGGTGATCTCCACCCGGACGAACCGGTCCAGGTGCACCACGGTCACAGTCAGGGTGCCGTCCCGGCGCGACCGCGGGCGCAGGACCGACTCCGTCATGGCCTCGCTGGTCAGCAGTTCGAGGTCGGCGAGCTCGGCCCGGCTCACGCCGAAGTACTGCCCGACCAGCTCCCGGACGTAGCCGCGGGCGATCCGGACGGCGGCGGGAGTCGCGGCGAGGTCGATCTCGCCGAGCAGCCGGCCGGCGGCCGTGCCGTTGCGGGCGGCGGTGCTGCCGAGCTCCAGCGAGGGGGCGGGGGAGAGGGCCGGAAGAAGCGCGGGCGTCCCCGCGTCGGTTGCGTTCATGGCAGCGGCGGTCTCACGTCTCCGTGTCGGGCTGTAAGCGAACATGTGCTCTCGGCCTGGTGTGGAGTCGGCTGTGGACGTGGAGCGCGCGAGCGGCCACGGCCTTCGAGCGCCATGACGCGGCTCACACGACAGACATTCTTACGCACGGAGCAGGAGTCAGTCACCGTCGCTTGCGCGCGTGCAAGGGCCCTGCGGCACGCTGCGGGCCGTCACCGTCCGTCCAAGATCCGCCACGTCACGGCCGGTGCGGAGACCGGGTCAGGACCCGCGGCGGCGGGACGGGCCGCCGTGCCCGTCCCGCCGCCGGTCGGCTCAGCAGGACGCGGCGCCCACCGGCGTGAGCAGCCCGGCGACCGCCTCGGCGGCCTGCGGATGGCGGTCCAGGAGGCCGCGCACCTCACCATGGCCCCCACCGGCGCCGGTGGGGGCCGGCTCGTCCCACTCCACCGGGTGGCCGAGCAGTGCGGCCGCGGCGTCGCAGGTCGCCGGGTGCGCGGCGAGCACGTCCGCGACCGGGCCGGACGCGGCGGGAGCGGCGGACGGCGCCGGTGCCGCCGCAGACTCCCACGGCGGCGTCCACGCTCGGCGCGGACGATCATGGTCCGCGCAAGGTTCCCCCGCCCGGACCGGGCAGGCGGTGAAAGCCTTGCACCGGGCACCGACAAACCAGAGGAACCGGTGAAAGTGCAGGTCAGCCGGTCTTGAGCAGCCAGTGGCGGCCCGTCGCCCAGCCGGTGAAGCGGCGTGCGGCGGGGGCCGTCCCGTCGTCGAGGCGGCCGCCCGCGAGGACGTGCCGGAGCCCCGCCAGGGCCGGGTCGAGGCGGGCGGCGGTGTGCGGCGGCTGCCGGTCCAGCTCGTCCTGCATCCACGCGATGGCGGAGACCTGCTCCTTGAGCCCGCACAGGGCGAGGAAGAAGACCGCCTGCCGCCACGCGTACGCGGCGTCCTTGACCGTGCCCAGGGGACGCGGGTTGCCGTGCACCTGCCGGACGAGGCGGCAGGCGACGCCGAACGCGCGGCGCGCCAGGTCGTCCCAGCCGGGCGACGGGCTCACCCCGATGGGATGGACGAGCACGGCGAGGTTGTGGGTGGTGAGGATCTGCGCCTGCTCGATGACCTTGCCGTTGTCGGCGACCCACGAGCGTCCCGTGAGGTCGCCCGCGCGGGTCCGGCACAGCGTGTCGAAGGCGTCGGACGTGTTCCGTCCGCCCTGCATCGCGCGTACGGCCGCATAGTCGATCCCGTAGTAGCGCTCGTACAGGGTGCCTTCGAGCACGTCCGCCGCTATCTGCGCGGCCCGGAGGTACTTGGTGGAGAACGTGCCCATGAAGATGTCGGCCGCCAGTTCCTCGACGAACGGCACCCGCAGGCCCGCGCGCTTGGCGAGGGCACCCAGCTCGCTGAGCAGCGGGTTGGGCAGGACGGTCCCGGGGAAGCCCTGGAGCGCCAGTTCACCGAGCTGGACGAGGACGGCGCGCGCCTCGCGCTCACCGGTCCCGTCCGCGCGGCGATAGCGCTGCACGGCGCGCACCCAGGGCAGCTCCTCCAAGCGCACCTGGCTTTCCAGGTTCAGCAGGAGCAGGCTGCGCCTGTTGCGGAACGCCGTGTACTGCGCCGCCATCAGGCGGCGAAGCGCCGGGTCCGGATAGGAGGACGCGGTGGTGGCGCCCACGAGCTGCGGAGTGAGCTCCGCCAGCACCTCCGCCGACGGGACGATCCCGCGCTCGATGAGCGTCGGCACCGGTGCGCGGAGCGCGCGCTTGACGATGTCGCGCAGCCACTCCGGCAGTTCCGCGCCCGCCGCGACGCCGGTACGGCGCGACTCGTCCTCCGTGATGGGCGCCACGAACGGGTCGATGGACGGCACCCCGGAGTCCTGGCGGGCGTCCGCGAGGCGCGCCAGCACGATCTGCGCGACCGTGTGGTGTGCCGGACGCGCGCCGTCGGCCGCCTGCCGCTCGCGGAGCGCCGCGTGCTCCGGGGAACCGGGGACGCCGCGCTTGGCGACCATCGAGTCGACGGCGTGCTGCAGCAGCCGCGACACGCCCTTGCCCGCGAAAAGGCTCTCCAGGGACGACCGGAGAATGGCGAGGTTCTCCTTGGGGTTGCGGTGCTTTCCGCAGAGGGTGTGGTTCCGTGCCAGCCGCCGGTACCGCGCCAGGAGTTCGGCGCCGCGCTCGCCCCAGCCGTGCGGCATCACCGCGAAGACGCGGCCGTCCTCGACGGTCTCGAGCCAATGCTCCAGCAGTTCGTCCGCGAACGGGTTCCACACGACGAGCGCTTCGTTCATCGCGGCGACGGCCTTGTTCTTCGGCTTCGCCTCGATGCGCTCGCGGACCTGGCCGACGGTCTGCCGGTGCACGAGCGAGGCGTCGCCCAGCGGGATTCCGGGACGCGGCGAGAAACGGAGCCGGCCGGCGAACGGGCCGATGGCGTCGAGGACGTCCAGCGCGCCCGCGCGGTCGCCCGCACGCAGCAGCCAGGCGACGGTGAGGAGCGCGCCCTCTTCCGGAAGGACGACGTCGTACTCGCCGCTGTCCAGGAGCGCGTACAGCTCGTCGAGGCCCTCGTCGGTCAGGTGGTGCAGGAACAGCGAGCGCCGGTCGCCCGCGATGCCGGCGCGGCGCGCCGCGTCCTGCTCGCAGGGGAGGAGGGGGCCGCCCGCGGCGGCCGTCCCGGTGGCGAATCCGCCCCCTGACGACCTCGGGCGTCACCCATGCGGGAAGTCCCTTGACGGGTGTCCGGGAGCCGATGGAGAGGGACCCGTCCGCCATTCCGGAGAGGACGCGGCGCCAGCGCTCCAGCCGCTTTTCCGCCCGCTCGCGCGTCGCCTCGCTCTCGTGGTTCAGCGCGGTCGCGAAGGCCTTCGACAGCTGTCCCGCGGCGTAGCCGGGATTCGCCTGTACGTCCTTGTTCATAGCCAGCGTGGCGGGTTCCGCCCCCGCGCCCTTCGGGTCTGAAGCCCGATGCTCTGCTGCTGAGCTACACGCTGTCGGCCTCCAGGCTAGAGAACTCCGCCATTTCCGCGCAAAAGGATTTCTCTTTTTCGGGGAATCCCGACGCGGCGACGCGGTGCCCGGACGCGGGGTCAGGGTTTGCGGCCCCAGGCGGAGATCAGCGGCGCGATGGTGATGTCGAGCCGCCCGGCGTCCACGGCGTCGAGGAGCCGGTCGATCTCCTCCGCGGTGGCGTGGCCCGCGGCGATGAGCTGGTCGCGGAGCTGCCTGATCGTCGCCGCCTCCAGGACGCCGCAGGCCGGGGACGTGACGGGGAAGAAGGCGTCGGCGCGGACGTCGGCGAGCCCCGCCTCGCGCAGCAGCCGGGGCAGCGTGCGGCCGTAGGCGAGATCGGCGCCGCGCCCGGCGAGCAGCGCGCGGAAGCCGTTGCGGACCTTGTTCGCGAGGCGCTCCTCGGGGCCGCGCTCGTCGGGGCAGGCGAGCGGCTGAAGCGCCGGGTCCGCGTCCTCGATGAGCAGCGCGCCGCCCGGACGCAGCGCGTCGACCAGCGTCCGCAGCGCCCGCTCGCGGTCGGCCAGGTGGACCAGGACGAGCCGGGCGTGCACCAGGTCGAACGTCTCGGCGGGCGGCGCGTCCTCGACGAGGTCGTGGCGGCGCACCTCCACCGGGCCGCCCGCCGCCGGACGCGCCCAGGACACGTCGATGTCGGTCGCCAGGACCCGCCCTTGCTCGCCTGCGCGCGCGCCGAGCCAGGCGGGAACGGACGGCCCGCCCGCGCCGACCTCCCAGCACCGCATCCCCGGCCCGGCACCCAGCTCGTCGAGGTGCCGGAAGGTCCACGGGTCGCACAGCTCGGAGATCGCCTCGAACCGGGTCCCGGCCTCGGTGCGCCGGTTGTCCAGCAGGTATCCGCGGTCGTCGGTCATGGGGTGGCCTCGATCCTTCCGGTCAGCAGTTCGGGGAGCAGCGCGTCCCGCAGCGCGGCGAGCGCGGCGCTCTCGGCCGCGGCGGCCTCGACCCGTGCGGCGATCGCGTCCGCGAACGCGCCGAACTCGCGGGCGCGGGGCTCGCCCGGCCACGGCACCTCGCGGCGGGCCAGGTCGGCCCATTTCACCCGCGGCATCCGGGTGCCGTCGCTGAGCGCCGAGGCGTGCGCCACCACCTCGTCGCTGGACAGCGCCGCCAGCAGCCAGCCGCGGTGGCGGCCGTCCACCGGGCGGACGACGTGCACGTCGGTCGACGCGACGCCGTCCACGAACGCCAGGCCGACCTTGTGGAAATAGGGCCGCAGTTTCGCGAAGAGCACGTCGCCCGCCCGGAACCGCTTCTTCACGCTCAGGACGGCGGACGCGTCCGCCCATCCGGAGAGCCACATGTGCCGTTTCGCGATGTGCTCCAGCCCGATGTAGTTCTCGCCGGGCCGGATGTCCGCCGCGGGGACGTTCACCGTGACCGGGCGGCCGAGCTCGTCCAGCCGGACCGAGCCGGGCGCGGACGCGGCGAGCTCGGTGTACCGGGCCCTGACCAGGTCGTCCGCGGCGGCGGCGATCCCCTCGTTGGCGGCGATCTTGTCGTCGAGCGCCCCGAGGATCTCCGCGACGGCGTCCTGCCCCTCGCGCGGCACGTCCCTGACCGCGAGCCCGTTCAGAATGGCGTGGGTGAGGAGCGGCTGCCCGGATCCGATGCGGTGGTGGTTCAGGCCCAGGCCCTTGAGGAGGTAATAGACGTAGCGCGGATTCACGCCCTCCCGCGCCGTCGCGATGATGGCGTTGTCGGTGACCCAGCACCGCTCGCGGGCGTAATGGACGATGCCGCAATACGAGCCCACGCGCCCGACGATGGTGCTGTCCCGCTCGGCGTTGAACCCGTCCGCGGTGCCGATGACGCCGTTGGCCCCGTACATCGGAAAGGCAGCGCTAGCGGACGAGGGGCCGGCGGACGAGGGGCCGGCGGACGCGGTGCCGGAGGGCGGGTGGCCGGCGGGCGGTCGCGCCCTGCCGTTCGTGAAGGCGACGACCTCGCCGAGCCTGGCCATTTCTCAGCGTCCTCAGCTTCCTAGCCGTCCAGCCGTCCCAGCCGCGCGCGGACGACCTCGTCGAGCCGCGCGGACTCGTCCAGCCGGGCGAGCAGTTCCTTGGCCAGCCGCTCGACCCGGTCCCGCACCGGCTCGGTCCCGTCGTCCGCCGTTTCCGCCGCACCGGAATAACGCCCGGGAGTGAGGACGTGACCGTGGTCACGGATCTCGTCCAGCGTCGCCGAACGGCAGAAACCGGGCTCGTCCGCGTACGGTCCGCGTGCGCTCGGACCGCCGCGCCAGGAATGGTACGTCCCGGCGATCCTGGCGATGTCGTCGCCGGTCAGGACGCGTTCGGTGCGGTCGAGCAGCGTCCCCATGGAACGGGCGTCGACGAAGAGCACCTGCCCTCTCCGGTCGTCGCGGCCGCCGTCGGGGCCCTTGTCCTTGGAGAAGAACCAGAGGCACGCCGGGATCGGCGTCGTGCGGAACAACTGCGGCGGCAGTGCGACGACGCACGAGACCAGGTCGGCCTCGACCATCGCGGCGCGTATCCCGCTCTCGGCCGACTGCCGCGACGACATCGAGCCGTTCGCCATCACCACCCCGGCGCCGCCCCGCGGGCCGAGTTTGGCGATGATGTGCTGCATCCACGCGAAATTGGCGTTGCCCGCGGGCGGCACGCCGAACCGCCACCGCGGGTCCGCGGGATCGCGATACCAGTCCGACATGTTGAACGGCGGATTGGCCAGCACGTGGTCGGCGAGAAGGCCGGGATGCGCGTCCTCGAAGAAGGTGTCGGCGTGCCGGGCGGACAGGTCCCCTTCGATCCCGTGAATGGCGAGGTTCATCCGGGCCAGCCGCCACGTCCGGGCGTTGGCCTCCTGCCCGTGCACCGCGATGTCCCCGCTGCGGCCCCGCCGGCTCAGCACGAACTTCTCCGCCTGCACGAACATCCCGCCCGAACCGCAGCACGGGTCGTACACCCGCCCCTTGTACGGTTCGAGCATCTCGACCAGCAGTTTCACGACGCTCTTCGGCGTGTAGAACTCGCCGCCCCGGCGGCCCTCCGCGCGGGCGAACGTCTCCAGGAAGTACTCGTAGACCTCGCCCAGCAGATCCCGCGCACCCGCCCCGCCGTCTCCGCCGCCTTGGCCGGGGCTGTCATCGCGTCCGTCCCGGCCGGTGAAGGGGGCGTCGCCGATGACCGCCGCCAGGTCCGCGAGGCGCCGCTGGTCGACGTTCTCCCCGCCGAAGATCAGCGGGAGCGCGCCGTCCAGCGACGGCTCGGCCCGCATCACCGCCGCCATCGCCGCGTCGATCCGCGCGCCGATCGGCCCGGGACCGGAGACGACGGCGGGCCACCGGGCCGATTCCGGCACGGACGCGAACGCCGACGAGGCGTACTTGAGGAAGACGAGCCCGAGCACGAAATCCCGGTACTGGGAGGAGTCCATGGACCCGCGCAGTTTCGCGGCGGCCTTCCACAGGACGTCCTGCAGTTCCGCGATCCCGGTCTCCGTCACACCGGCGACTCTAGGGAGTCGGCGCCCGCCCCGCGAGCACCGGCCGCCGGGCGCCTCTGCCGGGCGCCGCCGTCTCGGCCCGCGTGCCCGCCGGCGGCCGTTTCCGGACGGCCGGCCGCGTCGTGCGAGGTCGTCCGAGAAAACGTGAATTCGGCTCACGGTGGCGGGCTAGGCTGAAGGCCCGCTCCGGAGCCGGAGGAGAGGCACGAGGTGGACGACGGCTGGGCGCCCCGCGAAATGGACATGCATGTGCCGAACGTGGCGCGCATGTACGACTATTACCTCGGCGGCAAGGACAACTACGCGGCCGACCGGGAGGCGGCCGAGCAGATCCTCGCCCGCGCGCCGTTCACCCCCGTCCTCGCCCGGCACAACCGGGCCTTCCTGCGGCGCGCCGCCCGGCACCTCGCCGCGTCGGGCGTCCGGCAGTTCCTCGACGTCGGGACGGGATTGCCGACGCAGGGCAACGTCCACGAGGTCGTCCGGGCGCTCGTGCCGGACGCGCGGGTCGCCTACCTCGACGTCGACCCGGTCGTGGTCGCGCACGGGCGCGCCCTCACCGCCACCGACGACCGGACGATCGTCCTGGAGCACGACCTGCGGAACGTCGAGGGCATCCTCGCCGACCCGGTGCTGCGGGAGACGATCGACTTCGGCGAGCCGGTCGGGCTGATGCTGCTGGCCGTCCTGCACTGCCTGAGCGACGAGGAGGACCCGTACGGGTCCGTCGCGGCGCTGCGCGACGCGCTGCCGCCCGGCAGCCACGTCGTGATCTCGCACATCACCGGCGACGACGCGGTCACGGAGAACTCGACCCAGGTCTACGGCAACGCCAACACGGGCATGACGCACCGCAGCCGCGAGGAGCAGCTGCGCTTCTTCGACGGCTGGACGCTGCTGGAGCCCGGACTGGTCCGGCTGGACGAATGGCGCCCCGACCCCGGCACCGGCACGATCGGCGCCGCCGGCGGCTACTTCCTCTGCGGGGTCGGCGCCAAGACGTCCTGACGGCGCCGCCGCGCGGACGGGGGAACCGCGCGGGCCGCGCCGCGGGGCGGACCGGCTCCGGCGCTGGTCCCGGCTCCGGGGCGCGGTCGGCCGCGCTGGTCTTGTGGGGCGGTTGACAAGAGCGCGCCCGAGGATGCGTCCCGGCGCGCATTGGAATAAGTGTCCAATTACCCTAGGGTCGGCTCGCCGTCACCCGGACGGCACGGGGGACGACACGAAGGGTTCACCGTCATGCACAGCAGTGTTCGCCGGGCCGTGCGCGCCGTGCTGGCGTCCTGCCTCGGCGTCGCCATGACGGCGGCCGCCCTGCAGGGGACCGCCGCCGCCGCGCCGCAGGACACCGCGCCTCCCGCCCAGCCTCCCGGCCAGGACCCGTTCTACCGGCCGCCGTCGCCGCTGCCCGCCGGGCAGCCCGGCGACGTCATCCGCTCCCGCCCGTCGCTGTTCACCGTCGACCCGATCGGGCACTCGCCCTACGGCGGAGTGAAGTCCTGGCAGGTGCTGTACCGGTCGCAGACCGCCGCAGGCGCCCCGACCGCCGTGTCCGGCACCGTCCTCGTCCCGGACAAGCCGTGGAAGGGCACCGGCAAGCGCCCGCTCATCTCCTACGCCGTCGGGACGCGCGGGCTCGGCGACTCCTGCGCCCCGTCCTACACCCTCACCCAGGGCCTCGACTACGAGGAACTGTTCGTCATCGACGCCCTCAACCAGGGCTGGGCCGTCGCCGTCACCGACATGGAGGGCCTCGGCACCCCCGGCCAGCACACCTACGAGGTCGGCCGCTCCCAGGGCATGGCCGTGCTCAACATGGCCCGCGCCGCCGAACGCCTCCCGGACGCCGGGCTCGCCGGCGCCCCCGTCGCGATCAAGGGCTACTCGCAGGGCGGGACGTCCGCCGGATGGGCCGCCGAGCTCGCGGCGTCCTACGCGCCGGACCTCGACCTCAAGGGCGTCGCCGCCGGCGGCGTCCCCGCCGACCTGCGCGCCGTCGCCGCGAGCCTCGACGGCGGCCCGTTCGTCGCGCTGATGTTCATGGCCGCCGTCGGCTACGACGCCGCCTACCCCGAGTTGAAGCTCGACGGCTACCTCAACGACAACGGGCGCGCGCTGCTCGCGAAGGCCAAGGACATGTGCCTGGTCAGCGTCGACGGCCCGCTCACGGTGCTCCAGACCGCCTTCAAGAAGATCGGCGACTACACCACGAGCAACCCGCTGGACACCCCGCAGTGGCGGGCCCGGCTGGACGAGAACAAGCTCGGCTCCACCGCGCCGAGCGTCCCCGTCTTCCAGGGGCAGGCGCTGCTGGACGAGATCATCCCGGCGAAGCAGGCCGAGACCCTCGACCACGACTGGTGCGCCAGGGGCGCCAACGTCACCTACAAGAGCTACCCGATCGCCGAGCACGCGACCGGCCTGCTCGAGAGCGAGGGGGACATGATGGGCTTCCTCGCCGACCGCTTCGCCGGAAAGCCCGTCCAGGGCAACTGCTCCGCCACGTAGCCCGCTCTGGGGCGGGCCGGCGACGGCCCGCCCTTCGGGCCCTCGGCCCGCAGCTCAGCACGTGCTCAAGCCGTGGTCAGGCTTCGCGCCGCCAGGCGTCCGCGATCAGCCGCCGCACCTCCGCCTGCGTGACCGGCGCCAGCCCGCGCCGCTCCCGCTCCCGGCACACCGACGTCATCTCCACGTCCGGCATCCCGCACGGCACCGCCCACGTCCACGGCGCCGGGTCGGCGTCGACGTCCATCGAGAACCCGTGCGCGCTGACGCCCCGCGAGATGTGCATCCCCAGCGAGACGATCTTGCGGCCCTCCGCCGTCCACACCCCCGTCAGCAGCGGGCTGCCCGGCGGGGTGTCGCGCCGCTCCGCCTCGATGCCCAGCTCGCCGAGCACCCCGACCAGCAGGACCTCGATGTCGCGCAGCAGGCCCACCACGTCCCGCGGATCGGCGAGCTTCAGGATGGGGTACCCGACGATCTGCTCCGGCGAATGGTAGGTGAGCTTCCCGCCGCGCCGCACCTCCACCACCGGGATGCCGAGCGCCGGGTCGGGCCGCTCCTCCGGCGGCGTCCGCC
Source organism: Actinomadura sp. RB99 (assembly GCF_014706005.1). Lineage (NCBI taxonomy): Bacteria > Bacillati > Actinomycetota > Actinomycetes > Streptosporangiales > Thermomonosporaceae > Actinomadura > Actinomadura sp. RB99. Next base: position 42,653 of record NZ_JABMCA010000074.1, read on the forward strand.
GCCCCACCGTGTACGTGCGCGGATGCGACAGGATCCAGAGCGTGTCGTCGGCGGTCCCGGCCTGCCGGTCCCGCACCATCCGCTCCATGGTCTCGATCGCCTCGGCGTAGTCGACGAGCTCGCTCTCGACCACCCGCAGCGGCCCTCCCTCACGGCGCGCGCGCAGCCCGGTCCGTACCGTGCCCGGCTCGCCGTGGGATGTCGTCAATGACATGGATCCTCCCCGCCGTGAGTGTATCCGGGCGCCGATGTCGGCCCCGCGAGGCAGGATGGGCGCATGGATCTGGTGGAGTTTCTGCGCGCCCGCCTCGCCAAGGACGAACAGGTCGCCCGCGCCTGCTCCGGCGCGTCCTGGACGGCCGGCCCCTCCGGCGCCGTCCACCTCGACGCCGACGGCGAGCCCGCCGTCGTCGCGTCGGCGGAGACCGAGGCCTACGCCGAGCACATCGCCCGCCACGACCCGTCCCGCGCCCTCCAGGAGGTCGCCGCCCGGCGGCAGCTCGTCGACGACCACGAGAAACACGCCTGGATCATCGCCCAGGGCCGGGCCACCCCCGAACAGCGGGCCGCCCAGGCCGTCCGCGAACAGACCCTCCGCCTCATCGCGCTCGCCTACGCCCACCACCCCGACTACAACGAGGAATGGCGCGCCTAGACGGACTCCACGAGCGCGGGGTGGCGCGGGTCGTCCATCTTCAGGACGACGTCGGCGGCCCGCAGCGGCTCCACCTCGCGCTCGTAACGGTCGAACGCGGGCAGCGTCCAAGCGTCCTCGTCCGGGGTGCGGCGCGCCAGCGCGCCCGGCGACAGCGTCAGATGGACGACCATGTCGAGCGGAAGGCTCCGGCCCAGCAGCAGCGCACCGTCCAGCAGCACGACACCGCCGGGCTGCACAGCCGTGTACCGCGCGCGTGTGGCACGGTCGAGCTCGCTGTCCCACAGGCTCGGCAGCACCTTCCCGGACCCGCCCGGCTCCAGAGGCCCCAGCACCTCCCGCACGAGCCCGCCCACGTCGAGCCACTGGTCGTAGTAGACGTCCGGATCCTCGCGGCCGAACTCGAACCGCAGCGACGCCGGCCGCAGGAAATCGCGCGCCGACACCCGCACCACGTCACGTCCCGCCGCGCGCAACGGTCCCACCAGCGCGTCCGCGAGCACCCACGGCTCCGCCGCCGGCGCCCCGTCCACCGCCACCCGCCGCCACATCTCGCGCGGTGCCCCCGCGATCCGGCCGCACACCTCCTCGACCGCCCGTTCGGGCGTGATCGGTCGCGCACGCATGCCATCCATCCTGCAACACGGCGCCTTGTACCGAACCTGTACCGGCATCCGCGACCATTCGCCGGTCGTTCGAGGGCGGGTAGACAGATGACGGACGGAACGGTGCCGCGCCGCACGGTCCTGCGGGGCCTCGCTCTGGCGGCGCCGCCGCGCTCGCCTCCGGCTGCGGCCAGGGCCCGGACCTCGGCACCAAGACGACCGGCCGGAAACCGCTGTGGAAGCACACGTTCACCACCGCGCGGACACATCACTCCGGGCTCGGAGAACGCCGACCTGTTCCCGTACTCGATGGCCGCATCCGCCACGACGTTCTACGCATCCTTCGAAGGCAGGCTCTACACGTTCGACGTTGCGGGCCGCCAGCTGTGGCAATCTCCGTATGGCCACTACAACGCGTCCCCGATGTACGGGCGCACCGCACCGCTCGTCATGGAGGACACCCTCTACACCGTCCGCAACGAGCCCGACGGCAAAGGCACCCTCCAGGCGCTCGACCCCGGCACCGGCAGGCTTCGCTGGAGTTTCTCTCCCGGCGGATGGCTCTCCCCGCCCGCCGCGTCCGGCGGCCACGTCGCCGTCTCCAGCACCGACCACCTTCACTGCCTGGACGCCGCCACCGGCAAGGAACGATGGCGCGTCCGCGGAGACGGCGCCGGTTTCCCCGGCGGCCCCGCGATCGCCGACGGCATCGTCTGCGCGGTCGACGGCCGGATGGACCTCGCAGGACTCGACGTCAAGACCGGCAGGACCCGCTGGCACGTGTCCGGCGGCACCGGCGGATCCACCGGTGCCGCCGGACTCTTCCAGGCGCAATGCTCGATTACCTCCGACGGCGGCGCCGTCTACGTCCACTCACCGAGCGGTCTGTGGGCCGTATTGGCACGCGACGGCAAGGTCCGCTGGTCCGGCACGGCCGCCGGCGGCCTGACGCGCGTGGTGCCGTCGGCCCCTTCGTCTACGCCGCCGGAACCGGCGGTGTGTCCGCGATCGCCGCAGGCAACGCGGCCTGGACCGTCCCCGTCCCCCACTGGGCCTCCGGCGGCAACCGTCCCCTCGCCCTGGCCGACGGCGCCCTCACCTTCACGACGAACGGCCGCGTCTCCAGCGTGGACGCGGCCAGTGGCGCGCCCCGCTGGACCGCCGCCGTCAAGGACTTCGCGGGCGAGGACGTCCCGCTCTCCAACGCCGCCGCCGCGGCCCGGGTCGTCTGCGTCCTGGCCAAGGACGAGGCCCCCGCCGACGACACCGGCAACAAGCACGGCCCAGTCGACCATCTCTACGCCTTTCCTGCTTAGCCGGGCGGGTGGGTGATCCTCGGCTGGGTGGTTGTGGCTGATCGGTCGGTCGTGGTTGTGATTCTGAGTGCTGCCGGGGGCGGCGGCTTTGCGCGCCAGGTGATGTTGATATTTAGCGGCGTGAGGGTGGGGGAGGGGCGGGGGCGATTGGGTGGGGGCGATTGGGGTGGGGTCGATTTAGGTGGGGTCGTGTAGGCGTATTCGGCAGGGAATGGCGGTGGGGTGGTCTTCAGGGTGTGGGGTGGTCTTCAGGGTGTGGGTTTATCGGAGATCAGGGTGTCTGGGTGGTCTTCGGGAGAGCGGCGGGGGTGTTCGGGAGATCTGCAAGATGGGTGTCCGGGAGATCGGCGAGAGGGGTGCCCGGGAGATCGGCGAGAGGGGTGTTCGGGTGGTGGGGTGGCGCTTGCGTACGGGGCCGCCCCTCCAAAGTCAAGGGCGCCTTCGGCGTCGCTTCGCGATGGACTTCGTCCACCCTTGACTTTGGAGCCTCTGCGACCCCTAGGCAGGTGATGGGGGCAGGCTCCGCCTGCCCCGCCCCGGGTCGCGCCACCCCACCACCCCTCTCCGTAAGGTGCGAAATCCACTGCTGCGTGGCGCGAAGGGGGGCAAAGGGTTCGAAGGGGAAGCAGGAAGAGCCGTCTTCCATGCGGTGTTGGCGTGCTCTGGCGTTGCGGTCTGAAAGGGAATGCGCTGTGTTCACCAGGCGGCGGCGTTGGCCATTGCACTGGTATCGCGCTGTCGTGTCGGCATCGCATTGTCATGGGGCAGGCTGGCTCACCCGTCGTGGGGGTGGATGCGGACGGATCGACGCAGGGCGTGGCCGGGGTGGGGGGTGGCGCGCCGGGGCGGGGTGGGTTTTGCGGTTCTGGTCCGGGGCGGTGTCGGTCGGTGTTGCTGGGCGGCGTAGTGAACGGGTGGGCCGGGGCCTCCGCTAAGCGCCGTCTGGAGAGGACAGGCGCAGCCGGTGCGGAAAGGTCGCCTGTGGTGTGGGCACGCCAGGGCCGCCGGTCATGGGGTGGATGCGGGAGG
>NZ_JABMCA010000075.1:0-46111 GCF_014706005.1 Actinomadura sp. RB99
CACCGGCTCCTCAACGCCCGGCACCATCTGAATGAGGCCGGGCTCACGCAGGAGCAGTGGCGGGAGCGGTGGGAGCTCGGCGCGCCGCCGTCCGACCCGCCCGCGCCGCCACCGCCGCTGAAGGCGCCGGGGTTGCCGCCGAGGCCGCCGCCGGACCCGCCGCCCGAGGAGGGCGCGCCGCCGCCTCCGCCCGAGCCGCCCTCAGGGGCCGCCGACGCGAGGCTGACGCCGTGGTTCGCTCCACCGCCGCCGTTGTCGCCGAGCAGGGTGGATATACGGTTGCCGCCGCCTCCGCCCGAGCCGCCGCCGTCGTAGGAACCGCCGCCGCCACCGCCGTGGGAGCCGCCGCCTCCACCGCCCGAGCCGCCGCCGTCATAGGAGCCGCCGCCCCCGCCGCCTCCGCCGGTGACGTGCGCGCCTCCGCCTCCGCCTGAGCCGCCGCCGTCGGAGCCGCCTCCGCCCGAGCCGCCTCCGCCCGAGCCGCCCTCGCCTGAGCCGCCGCCCGTCGACGGGGTGTGCGTGGTCACCGGGGTGGGGTCGACGTTCGGACCCGCGGGGCCGCCGCCGGGGACGCCGCCGTCGAACTCCGTCAGCCCGCCCTTGCCGCCGCCGACCGCGCCGCCGAACGCGCCCGACGTGGCGCCCTTGGCGATGGCGTCCCAGCTCAGCGGGTCACCGTGGATCGCGGACGTGGCGACGGTGCCGGCCACGCCGCTGACGGCCTCGGACACGCCGTCGCGCGCCATGCCCTTGAACATGTTGCCGAGCGGGGTGCCGGCCGCGTCGCCGACTCCGGGGATCTTGCCCGCGCCGAAGCCGACGCCGCCGGAGATCGCACCGCCGATCGCGCCGTCCAGGGTGGCCTGGCCCGTCTTGGCCCAGTCGACGTCCTTCCGGTTGCCCTGGGCGATCTGGACGCCCTGGACGATCAGGTCGAGCCCGCCGCCCTGCAGCGCGCCGAACGCGGCGCCCTTCAGGACCGCGCCGAGGAACTTCTCCCCGAGCTTCTCCATCAGCTCTTTGAAGATGGTGCGGGCCGTGACCTGGGCCGCGCCCTCCACCGCCGGGATGCCCGCGGTGGACGCGCCGAACGTCTCGAACGCCGCCGCGATCAGCATCGCGATCTCGATCGCGGTGACGATCAGCAGCGCGATGAACATGTACTTGGCGTATTCGATGTCCAGCGCGCCGTTGTCGAGGACCTCGGCGAGCTTGTTGCAGGAATCCGCCATGCTGGGCAGCAGCCGCGGGTCGGTCGTCGTCCACTGCTCGACGTTCTTCTGGAACTTCTCGGCGGCCTCGGCGTCGAGGGTGCCGCGGACGTCGTTGATGGTCCCGGTGACGTCGCCGACGAGCTCGTTGAGGGAGGTGGCGGCCTGGCGCCAGGCGTCGGCGCAGCGCCGCATCGCGGTCTCGTCGCCCTCGGGCCAGTCGGAGCCGACGATCCACGACAGCCACTGGACCTCGGCGGGGATTTCCAGACCCACGGATCAGCTCACTTCAGCCTCGAGGCGCCTTCGGCCTTCTTGTATTCCTTGGCCATCTCGTCGACGCCCTTCTTGATGCCGTCCAGCCCCGTCTTGAGCTTGGGAAAGGCCTCCAGGACGCTCTTGCTCGGCTCGGCGTAGCCCTCTTCGAACTTCTGGCCGGTCTCGTCGGAGCCCCAGCACTTGCCCTCGGCCTGCAACGCCGAGTTGAGGGTGTCGAAGATCTGCTGCAGCACGTTGGCGTTGGTCTCGAAGCCGCCGCCCGCGCGTTCGAGGGCCTCGGTGTCGACCTCGTATCCGTCGAACGTCATAGCGGCTGGATCCCGAGGCGCTGCCGGACGGCCTCGATGTCGTCCGGCCGTTCGGGAAGCAGCTTGGCGAGGTCGAACCCGCCGCCCTCGCCGCCCTCGCCGGACGCGCCCTCGGGGGCGAGGCCCTGCATCGCGGCGCGCACCTGGTCGGCGACGTCCGCCTGCGCCTTCCTGGACGCCTCCATGACGGCCTCGGCGAGCTCCTCGCTGCCGAGCCTGCGGGAGACCCGGGGGTCGAACTCCAGCGACGCCAGCCGGCCCTGCCGGTCGACCTTGACGCGGACCATGCCGTCGGCGGCCTCGGCCGACGCCTCGATGGTCTCCAGCCGGGACTGCATCTCCTGGATCTGCCGGCGCTTCTCCTGGTAGGTCTGCAGGAGTTCGTCGATATGCGCCTGCCATTCAGCGCGCACGGGGGACCCCTCTGTTCGTCGGGAGCTGAACGAGCCCGCGACCGCGCACGATCACAGACACACGGGGAGCGGTCATTATGATGATTTCGCCGCTCATGTCGCAACCCCTCGGCTGGTGATCGCGCATGGGGGTAAGGGTGTTACCGCGGGTGTGGAACACTGCGGCGAGGCCGCCGGCGGTGCGTCCCGGCGGCGCGAGCGGACGGCAGGGCGAACAGCGGAGAGGACGGCCGGACCATGCGCAGGAGACCCAGCATCTGTGACGCGTGCGTGCGTCTCCAGCAGCGGGCCGACCCCGGCGCCGAGACGTCGATGGACACCTGGATCCCGTACTGCGACGCGTTCCCCGACCGGGTGCCCGCCGAGATCTACACCGGCGGCTTCGACCACCGGGAGCCGTTCGAGGGCGACCGCGGGATCCGGTTCGAGATGCGGCCGGGCGGCGAGCGCGCGCTGGCGTCCTACGAGCGGGCGCAGGCCCGCAAGCGCGAGGCGCAGCGGCAGGACGGCTGACGCCGCCGCCGGCGAGGACGCGCCGGGCCGAGCGAGACCGGAACGGGCGGAGGCCCGCCCGTTCCGCGCCCGCTCGGCACGTTCCATCAGTTCGACCAGAGCAGCGTGTTGGTGACCTCGACGCCCAGCTCCCCGGCCGTCGCGAAGACGCTGCCGGTGCGGTCGCCGGTCGCGCCGCCGCTCCTCCAGTACGACTGCGCGTAGATCACGTTCCGGCCCTGCGACCAGGTCCGCGTCCAGTACGCGGGGTTCGCCCGCGGCTGCGGGAGCCCGCTGGCGTCCGACGGGGTGAGCAGCTTCGGCCAGCCGCTCTGGTCGGTCATGCCCTTGACGTAGATCGCCGCCGACGAGGTGCCCATCGTCATGATCGACACGGACGTGATGATGGTCTTGGTCGGGTTGGCGTAGACGGCCGAGTGCATCATCCCGACGCACGGGTACCTGCGCAGCGCGGGCAGCAGCTTGGCGTTGGCGCGCGTCACGCACGACTCGGTCCGGACGCCCGCCTGGGTGAAGGTGTGGCCCTTCGCCGTCCGGATCGTCCGGGTGAGGACGCTGGACGGGTCGCCGGTCCCGCCGATGGACGTCCGCGGCGACGGCGGAGGCGAGTAGGTCGTTCCCGAGGACGGGTTCAGATGGGTCACCGTCGGCAGCGCGACGGACCGGTCCGGCTTGTCGTCGCCGCTGCGCAGGATGAAGAACGCGCCGATCCCGACGATGCCGAGCACGGCGACCACGCCGATGATCAGGACGGGCACGAGCGCGCTTCCGCCGCCGCGCTTCGGCGGGGGAGGCGGGAAGCCCATCGGCGGTCCCGGCGGACCGGGCATCGGGGGGCCGGGCATCGGCGGGCCGGGCGGAGCCGGCGGGTAGCCCGGCCCGCCGGGCTGACCGGGCCATTCAGGGGGGTTCATGGTCGCTCCGGGCGGTGTGCTCACATGGCGGGGTGCCGATCGAGGTCCGGCCAGACTAGCGGGAGGGTAAGGGTGATTTCAGGATAGATCGCCTGTCTGGGGTCGTCTGTGCCGGTGAGGCCGGTGTGCGCGGTGCCCCGGATCCCGTCCGGGAGGAGGCGCCGAGCCCGCGGCGGTGCGTGGGGCGACGCGTGTCTCGTAGTCTTGGCGGGGAGAGGGGAGGCCGGTGTCCGACTCCAGTTGGCAGCAGGCGGTACTGCGCGAGATCGGCGTGTCCCGGCGCGGGCTACAGGTCCTCGACGCGACGCCCTCCGCCCCCGCACAGGGGACCTGGGGCGCCGATGCGCCGCCGCGCCCTGCCGAGGAGCGGGCGCCCGCGGCGTCCGTCCCGGCGCAGGTGACCCAGGCCGCCCGGCCGGAGCCGCAGCCCGCGCCCGTGCAGGCCGCGCCGCCCGTGCAGGCCGCGCCGGAGGCGCCGCCCCCCGTCCCTGAGGCTCCGCCGTTCCCGCAGGTCGCGGACGCGTCGCAGGGCGCCCAGGACGAGCCGGCCCCGCTGCTGCCCGAGCCGCCGGCCCCCGAGCCCGTTGCCCCCGAGCCCGTTGCCCCCGAGCCCGTGGTGCCCGAGCCGGTGCCGTCCCCGCAGATCCAGCAGCAGGCGGCGGCCCAGCAGCCCGTACAACAGCCGGCGGCCCAGCAGCCCGTACAACAGCCGGCCTTCCAGGAGCAGGCGTTCCAGGAACAGGCGTTCCAGGAGCAGGCCGCGCAGCAGGCCGCCGCCCAGCAGCAGGCGGTGACCCAGCAGCAGGCCGCGCCTCACCAGCCCATGCAGCCGGCAGCGCAGCAGCCGCCGCAGCAGGCAGAGCAGCAGCCGCCGCAGCAGACAATGCAGCAGGCCGTGGACGTCCCGGCCGAGACGCAGCAGCAGATCGACCCGCTCGTCCACTCCGACTTCGACTGGGAGGCCGCGGTCAACCCGGTCCTCGGCGCGGTCCAGCCCGCCGCCGGCCAGGCGGCGCAGCAGGGGCAGCGGGCCGGGCAGCAGGGCGCATGGCCCGACCCGGCGGCCGCGGCGCAGCAGGCCGCGCAGCCCGCCGCGCCCGTCCAGCCGGTGATGCCCGGTCAGCCCGCCGGTCCCGGGCAGGTGCCCGGCCAGGAGATCCCGCCCGCCGACCTCGTCCGCAGGAACCAGCACGGCGACGCGCTGGCCCGCCGGGTCGGGCGCGGCGTCCTGAAGGCGGTCGGCGGCGGCGCCCGCGAGGCCCGGCTGCTGGCGGCGTTCGGCGAGCTGATGCAGCGGTCCGTGCCGAGTTCCCGGCAGATCGCGGTGGCGAGCGTGCGCGGCGGCGCGGGCAAGACGACGATGGCGGCGCTGGTCGCGACGGAGCTGGCCCGGCACCGCGCCGACCGGGTGCTGGCCGCCGACGCCGACGCCGAGCTCGGGTCGCTGCCGCTGCGCCTCGGCGTCCGCTCGCAGCTGTCGCTGTTCGAGCTGGCGGCGCAGAACCCGCAGTCGTTCGAGGAGGCGGCGCGGTTCCTCACCCGCACGCCCGACGGCCTGTGGGTGCTGTCGTCCACGCGCGGCGGGCGCATCGCCGGCGAGTTCACGCTGGAGACGTTCGAGACGGCGCTGAGCGCGGTCAGCCGGTACGTCGCGGCGACGGTCGTCGACTGCGGGGCCGGCATCCTCACCGAGGTCAACCGCGGGGTCATCGCCGGTTCGCACGGCCTGGTGCTGGTGACGCCCGGGACGGTCGACGGGGCGCTGAGCGCGCGCGGGGCGCTGGAGTGGTTCGTGTCCAACGACCAGCAGGACGTGCTGCGCCGTACCGTGATCGCGATGGTGTCGCACGCCCCGCAGGTCGGCGCGGACCTGCAGCGCGCCCACCAGATGCTGGCCGCGTGGGGGCTGCCCGTGGTGGCGGTGCCCTACGACCGGCACCTGGCCACCGGCAGCTCGCTGGAGCTCGGCCGGGTGTCGGCCGCCGCGCGGATGGCGGGGATCCAGGTGGTGCACGAGGTGTTCGCCCGTTCGCTCGGCGCCGGGGTGGCCCGATGAGCAGTGACCTGGTCGCGCTGGTGCGCCGCCGCCCGGACGTGCACGCCGTCGCCGACGGCATGATCGCGATGGGCGAGCCGCTGGAACTGCGCGGCGGGGAACCGGAGCCGACCCTGCTGTACGACGCGGACGGCCGGCTGCTCGTCGCGATCGAGGACGCGGTGCAGGTATCGGTGCAGGGCGAGATCGGGCGGCTGCTGGGCGCGGAGTTCGCGGCCCGGGTCGTCGCGCCGGTCTGGTGGGTGGACATCCGCGCGGTCGCGGACCTGCCGGACGCGCCGCGCGTCGCCCGCAAGTTCGCCGACTCGCTGGTGCACTGGCTCGGCGGGACGGTGTACCCGGACGGGGAGAGCGACGCGCCCGCGCAGAGCTGGCGGGCGTCCGGCGAGGGCGGCGGCGCGGCGGCGGAGGTGCCGGGGAGCGCGCAGGGCGCGGCGGACGGCGCCGCCTACCAGGGCGGGGTCATCGGCGGCTGACGGCGCGCGCGGGTCAGGGCCGGTCGCGGGTCGGGGCCGGTCGCGGGTCGGGGCCGGTCGCGGGTCAGGGCCAGTCGCGGGTCAGGTCGAGGTCCCACGGCACGAGGTTCCACGGGCTGCGCCGCTCCGCGGCGAGGTGCTCGACGAGCCGGTCGTACTCCGCCTGCGCACGGCCGCCGCCGCCCGACCACAGCAGCCGTCCCTGCAGGTAGCACGTCGCCATGTCGTGCCAGGACGTGTAGCGGCGCTGGACGTCCAGGGCGAGCGGCAGCATCCGCTCCCAGCAGTACTCCTCGGTGAGCCAGCCCACCATGTGGCCCCACCGGTACAGCATCAACGCGCGCGCGTAGTCCCAGATGAGGAACCGGCCGACGTTGGCGTGCAGGGCCGGGTCGGCGAGCACCTCCAGCCGGTGCAGCTCCTCGGCGGCGTGGCCGCGGTCGTTGAACAGCCGGTGCAGGAACTGGGCCAGCTCCGCGCCCTCCTCGCTGGCGTCCGCGCCGGCCTCGTCGCGCAGCAGCGGCGGGACGAGCTTGGCGTACACGGCGCCCCCGTCCCCGTACCGGACCCGGACGAGCTCGATGAGCCGCTCGACGAACGGCGGCTCCAGCCGGTCGGCGGCGATGAGGCCGTCCACCTCGCGGAGCAGCGCGGCGTAGCGCTCCCGTTCCTCGGGCGGGCGGGCGGCGAGCTCGGCGTCCATGGTGAAGTCGGCGCGGTGCCCCTCCTGGACGAGCCAGTTCACCGCGGCGAGCAGCTGCTCCAGGTCGTAGGCGCCCCACGGTTCGCGCAGCAGCTCCTGCGCGGTGCGCCGGTCGGCGGCCGCGGCGGACTCGCCGGGCGCGACGCCGAGCCGGTCGAGCCGGAACCCGTTGATCGCGCCGTACGGGGCGCCCGCGCCGATGATCCAGCGCTGCACCGGGGTGAGGTCGCTGCCGTGGGTGAGGACGCCGGGCAGGTCCGGCGCCGAGATCAGCTCCCAGAGCCGGCGCTGGAACTCCTCGGCCTGCCGCTCCTCGCTCTCGAAGAACCCGGCGAGCTGCTTGCGCAGCGACGGGTGCCGGACGTACAGCCGGCGGAGGAACCGGCCGTTCTTCCACACCAGGTGCTCGGGGCGCAGGTCGTCGAACGGGACGCGGGTCCGCCGGTGGACCATCGCCTGCTCGGTGAACCGCAGCTCCAGCTCGGGCCAGAGCGCGGGCAGCGGGGTGAACCGCAGCGCCAGCAGGAAGGCGAGGACGAGCGCGACCATCACGGCGCCGGGCGCCAGCGCCCAGTTCGCGGCGCCGCGCAGCCCGGTGAGGGACAGGACCGCGCCGAACAGCAGCAGCACGACGCCGGCGGCGGCGCAGGACAGGAACCAGCCGGTGGTCAGGACGAGCGAGCCCTCGATCCGCAGGACGGCCTCGTCGCCGTCGAACTCCAGCGCGCCCTCGGCGAGGGTCCCCTCGACGGCCCGCTCGAGCGCGCCGAGCTGGCCGTCGGGTTCCATGAGGGGGACGCTACCCCATCCCTTACGGGTAGATCATCGGCTCTGTGCGCCATATGCGGCGGCCAGGGCGTGGAAGGCCGCTTTGGGACGCCACGTGCCGTCCGGGGCCGTCGCGACCACGCCGTAGGAGGCCGTGTCGAGGTCGCGGGCCGGGTCGGCGGGATCGTGCGGGAGGCCCCATCCGGCGAAGGTGAACCAGAACGCGGCGTCGACGCCCTCGGCCACGAAGACGTCCAGCAGCTCGCGCATGTACCGGACCTGCTCCTGCTCGTCGCGGACGGGGGCGCCGGTGAGCCGGGGCGGCTCGGCGTCCCGGTCGACGATCATCCAGCCGGTGCCGCCCCGGTCGCCGGCGCCCGCGTAGGTGCAGCAGCCGAACTCGGTGACCGCGACGGGCTTGCCGTGCCGGAAGTGGCCGCGCAGCCATTCGCGGTAGTGCGCGGCGTTCTCGGCGGACCGGTAGCCGTCGACGGACACCAGGTCGAACGGCCCCCAGTCCAGCTCCTCCCAGGGACCGGACGCGTAGGTGATCCGGCCGCCGAACCGCTCGCGGGCCGCCGCCACCGTCTCGGCGAAGAACGCGTTGACCCGGCCCGGGACGTCGCCCATCGCGGCGTACACGTCGGGGTCGCCGGACATGACCGCCTGGATCCGGGCGTACACGTCGTCGCCGGGGACGAACCCGCGCGCGAACAGGCTGACCTCGCAGCCCGTCACCAGGACGACCTCCGCGCCGCCGCGCCGGACCGCCTCGGCCCGCCCGGCGCACTCGGCGAACAGCGCGGCCATCTCGTCCGGCGGCAGCTCGCAGGGGAACGGCGCGAACCAGACCTCCAGGCCGGCGGCCGCGGCCTCCTCGGCGGCGGCGCCGAGCCGGTCCGGGTCGCCGCCGCTGATCCGGACGGCGGTGCAGTGCAGGTCGGCGGCGATGGCGCGCATGTCGCGCCGGACGTCGGCTCGGTCGAAGCCGGGGCGGCTGTCCCTCCCGCCGGGGAAGAAGCCGGTGTCGTAGTTGATGCCTCGGGCTCGCATGGCCCTCTCTTCTCTCGGAAACTCGTGACTCGGCGGACGCGGGGCCGCGACGAGCGGCGGACGTCAGGCCGCGGCGGGCACCGGCGCGGGCCGTTCCCGCCCGCTCGCCGCGCGCGTCTCGGCGTCGAGCAGCTCCTTCATCGGCTCGGTCGCGGCGCCGCTCGCGACGGCACCGACGCCGATCGCGGGGCGGCGGCCTGTGGCCCGGTGGCGGCGGTCGGCCGCTCCGCGTCCGTGCGGTGGATACGTCATCGGGCCCTCCTGCGGTCCTCGCCTGCGGTGGCCCCAGCTTCGCGGGAACCGGGGCGGGCCCGGCAGATCCGTCCGTCCACGCCTGGGCAGGACAAATGTCACCGCCGGCGGCGGACGGAGGGGGCAGGAGGGTCAGGCGGACTGGAGGTGCTGCATCAGGAGGCTGTGGCGCTGCCAGCCGTCCTGCGAGCGGCCGTCGCCGAGCGGGAACATCGTCAGCGGCTGGCGCGGCGGCCCGACCTGCTGCCCGGGGATGCCGTTCGGCCCGCCGACGGCGCCCGCGACGGCCAGCGCGACCGGCGCGGGCGCGCCCGTCCAGCGCGGCTCGGTGGTGAGGTCGGCGCGGCCGGGGGTGAGCTGCACGAACAGCGACGCCACGGGCTGGTCGGCGGCGAGCGCCCCGACCAGCGACCCGAGGTGCCGCAGCGGCGGCGGGTCGTCCGGGCCGTAGCCGACGGTGACGGTGCTGACCTCGGCGACGCCGCCGCCCTCGGTCGCGGTGAAGTCGCAGATCGCCTGCGCGGGGCGCGGGCCGTCCCCGCCGACGAGCAGCCGGGAGGTGGACCGGCCGCGGGCGTACTCGGCGAGCCGGTCGGGCCGCCACGGGTGCTCCAGCGGCTCGGCGGGGCCGAGCCCGGCGGGGAGCTTGCCCGTGGTGAGCTGGAGCAGCCGCTCGACCGGGCCGGCGAGGTGCCCGTCGGCGCCGTGCCGGATCCGGTAGACGAGGGTGAGCTGCGAGCCGATCGGGGCGGTGGGGCGGGTGGTGAACCCGGGCGCGTAGTCGCGGGCCTCCGGGACCGGCACGAACATCGCGCCGCCCCACTTCAGCGGGCGGCCGGTGAGGCCCTCGTAGTAGCCGTCGCCGTCGCGGACGACCCACTGCAGCTCGGCGCCGGACGCGGCGCTGCGCAGCGGCAGCGACAGGCGGGACCCGAGCGGCGTGACCAGCTGCAGGACGCGGCCGGTGGCGGCGCATTCGCCGAGGGCCCGGTTCAGCCAGGCGCTCAGCGCGACGACCGGGCGGTCCTGCAGCACGACCATGGCCTGGTCGGTCAGCGCGTCTACGATGCTCATCTTCACCGGAGTCTAGTCACCTCGCCGCCGCGCTCCGGGCGGGTCCGGCCCGTCGCGTCCGGGGGGGCCGGCCCGCCTGCGTCGGGGGTCCGGCGCGCCCGCGTTCGGGGGCCCGGCGGCCCGTCCCGGCCGAGTTTTCCGTGACGGGGGTGACCGCTGTCCAATCTGTGCTGAAATGTTACGGATGCAGCGAGCCGCCTCACCGCCGCCGGTGTACTACAGCGCCCCATCGCCGCCGGAACCGCCGGTGCAGCGCGGGCGCCTTTGGCGCTTGCTCGGCTGGGCGTCGATCGCCATGTCGGTGATCCTCGTCGGCGGCAGCCTCACCGCGTACGGGTTCTGGCGGCGGCTGGACGGCCAGATCCACCGCGAGAACGTCAAGGACAAGCTCGGCGCGAACCGGCCCGCCAAGCTCAACGACTCCATCAACATCCTGCTGATGGGGTCCGACAGCCGGCAGGGCGCCAACGCGCAGTACGGCACCGAGCAGGGCGAGCGGTCCGACACCACGATCCTGCTCCACATCTCGCCCGGCGGCGCCGGCGCGATCGGCATCAGCTTCCCCCGCGACTCGATGGTCCAGATGCCGAGCTGCAAGAAGTCGAACGGCACCACCGTCCCGGCCCAGTTCGGCATGATCAACGCCGCGTTCTCCAACGCCGGCCCCTCCTGCACCTGGCGCACCATCGAGTCGCTCACCAAGATCCACATCGACCACTTCGTCGAGGTGGACTTCGCCGGCTTCAAGCAGGTCGTGGACGCCCTCGGCGGCGTCGAGATCTGCGTCCCGAAGCCGATCAACGACCCGAAGGCCGAGCTGCACCTCAAGGCGGGCAAGCAGACCGTGCACGGCGCCGAGGCGCTCGGCTACGTGCGCACCCGCTACGTCCTCGGCGACGGCTCCGACCTCGACCGGATCAAGAGGCAGCAGGCGTTCATGGCCTCGGTGGTCAAGAAGGCCACCGACAAGGGAATGCTCACCGACCCCGGCCGCACCTACTCCTTCCTCTCCGCCACCACCAAGTCGATCAAGGCCGACGACGGGCTGACGCTGTCGGTGATGGAGAAGCTGGCGAGCGGCCTGAAGGGGATGAGCGCCGGCAAGGTCCGGTTCGTCACCGTGCCGACGATGGCGTACCCGAAGGACAAGAACCGCGTCCAGTTCAACCAGGCGCTCGCCGAGCCGCTCTTCCAGGCCATCCGCGAGGACAACACCCCGCCCGAGCCCGCCCCGACCCCGGTGCCCGCGCAGCAGAAGGTGCAGCCCGTCCCGCCCGCCCAGGTCAGGATCGGCGTCTTCAACGGGACCGCCGAGCACGGGCTCGCCCAGCGGACCGCCGACCAGCTCGCCGAGCGCGGCTTCAAGGTCGTCAAGGTCGGCACCGTCAAGTCGGCGGCCAAGACCCGGATCCTCTACGGCGCGGGCGCCGAGAGGCAGGCGGCGCGGGCCGCGATCGCGGTCCCTGGCCACCCGCCCGAGGCCTGGGCCAAGGCCAAGCCCGGCTACGTCTACCTGATCATCGGCAAGGACGGCGCGAAGCTGAGCGGCGGCGGCCCGGCGGTGCCGAAGGTCGCCGGCGAGATCCGCGCCGACCGCGACGTATGCGCGCAGGCCTGAACCGGACGCGCCGAATCGGGCCCCGCCGGGCCGTACCGGGCACGTTCCATCGTCAGCAGTTCCACCACACCGGTATCTTGGCGGCGCGCAACCATCAACCGCACCAAAGCGTCACATGAACGACGGCGTTCGCGCCCGCCCTCCGCCCCGGCCCAGCCCCCGACCCAATCCCGACCTGTCCCGACCCCTGTCCCCGCCCGCTCGACCACCCCACGAGGAGCCCCTCCCGAGCCACGCCCCGTCGGCTCGCGCTCCGAACGGCCGTCACGGCCCCACCCGGAAACGGACCGATGCAGCCCGAACCCTTCACCCTTCTGATGACCGTCTACGGCGGTGACCGGGAAGAGTACGTCCGGGACGCCTTCCGCAGCGCCGTCGACGACCAGACGCTCCGCCCCGACCAGGTGGTGCTCGTCCAGGACGGGCCGGTCCCGCCGGGGCTCGCGGTCGCGCTGCAGGAGCTCGTGGCGGCCAGCCCGGTCGAGGTGACGTTCGTGCCGCTGGAGGTCAACCGCGGGCTCGGGCCGGCGCTGGACGCGGGGCTGCAGGCCGCCCGGCACGACATCGTCGCCCGGATGGACGCCGACGACATCGCGATGCCGCACCGCTTCGAGCTGCAGGTCCCGCTGGTGCGGGCGGGCGCCGAACTGGTCGGCGCCGGGCTGCTGGAGTTCGGCCGGGACACCGCCGACGTCGTCGGCCGCCGCATCCCGCCGAGCGACCCCACCGACATCGTCCGCTACTCGCGGCTGCACGACCCGTTCAACCATCCGACGGTCGTCTACCGGCGCAGCGCCGTCATCGCCGCCGGCGGCTACGGCGACCTGCCGCTGATGGAGGACTACTGGCTGTTCGTCCGGATGATCGCCGCCGGCGCCCGGCTGGTGAACGTCGCCGAACCGCTCGTCTACTACCGCGTCGGCGACGGCGCCTACGAGCGCCGCGGCGGCCGCGAGCTGCTCCGCTCCGAGCTGCTGCTGCAGCGCGAGATGCTCCGCGAGGGGTTCATCAGCCGCGCCCAGTACGTCCGCAACGTCATGCTCCGGGGCGGGTACCGGCTGGTGCCGACCGCGATCCGCAAGCCGTTCTACCGGCGCCTCGTCGCGCCCTACGGCGCCCGCCGCAACGCCGCGAAGGCGGCGCGGGCCGCGGAGATCGCCGCGGCGAACGCGGCGGCGCGGCTGCCCACCCTGACCATCCCCGACCCGTCCGCGGCGGTGGCCGGCGGGGCGCCCGACCCGACGATGACGGTCCCCGACCGGCCCGCGTACCGGCCGCGGCACGCCCGGCCCGACGACGACGTCCAGACCGGGTACGACATCTGGCCCGCCTACGGCGCGCAGGACCCGGCGACCGCAGACCCGCGCGAGGGCTGACCGCCCGGCCACCGTCCTGGAGCGCGCCAAAGAAGCGGGCCCGGCCGGTGGTCGGCGCCACCGGCCGGGCCCGCCGGGCTTCCGCTCCTACTTGGCCGGACGGCTCCACAGGACGGGCTGCTGGCCGTTGCGGTCCGCGGTGCCGCCGACGCCGAGCAGCGTCCCGCCCGCCACCGCCAGCCCGGTGATCTCCTGGTCGCCGGGGCCCGCCAGCCCCTTGCCGGACGGGGTCGAGACCGTCCAGGACGCGCCGTCCGCGGACTTCCACGCCACCACGTCGGCCGAGCCCGCGTCGCCCGCCGTGCCCGCCGCGGAGAACCCGGCGCCGGTCGCGGCCAGCGCGGTGACCCGCACGGCCTTCGCGCCGCCCGGCGACGGGAGCTGCACCGCCTTCCAGGTGCGGCCGCCGTCGGCGGACACGTAGCCGAGCGCGACCGTGCCGGACGTCGTCCGTCCCTCACCGGCCGCCACGATCGTGTTGCCCTGCGCGCTGACCTGCGTCAGCGAGCCGTCCGTCGTCCCGGACGGCAGCGGAAGCTGCTTCAGCGTCCACTGCTTGCCGTCCTGCGAGGTCCACACGGCCGGCCGGTCGGCGGTGGCGGCCTTGGCGGCGGGGTCGCGCAGGCCGCCCGCGGCCGCGAACCCGAAGCCGCCCGCGGCGACCGAGCGCAGCCAGCGGTCGGAGTTCGGCAGCGCGTTCAGCCCGCTGTTCCCGACGCCCCTGCCGCGCTCCCACGTCTTCAGGTCGGCGGAGAACCAGGTGGCGGCGGACGCGCCGTCCTCGCCGACGATCACGTAGCCGGCCGGGCCCGCCGCGGTGGCGTAGGTCGCGAGCTGGTTGCGGCCGGGCCGGAACGCGTCAGCGCCGTCCGCGGCCTGCCAGCCCGAGCCGTCGGAGGAGGTCACGACGAGCGGCTGGTGCGGCGCGGCCCGGTCGAACCCGACCGCGAGCCACCCCTGCCTGCCCGCGGCGACGCTGAGCAGCCGCTGCCCGCCGGGCCGGGAGAACGCGGCGCCGGCGCCCTGCGCCCGCGTCCACGTCTTCCCGTCACCGGACACCCAGGCGGCCGCCTCGCCGCCCGCGCTGCCCACCGCGACGGTCTTGCCGCCGTCGGAGCCGAGCGCGGTGACGGTGTGGTCGCGGCGCACCGCGCCCGGCACCTTCGCCAGGTCGACCGGGACCTCGGCGCCCTTGGCGTCCAGCACGGTGAGCATGGCGTTCTGGTCGCCGCCGCCGTTCTGGAAGCCGACGACGACGCTCTGCCCGGCGGCCGACGCCGACGACCGCACCGTGCGGCCGGGCTGGGCCGGGACGGAGCCCGCGTCCTGCCAGGTGTTGCCGTCCGCGCTGCGCGACACCAGGAGGTCGCGGCCCCGCACGACGACCGCGGCGAACCCGTTCGCGTCGCCGAGCACGGTCGAGACGCTCCGGTAGCCGGACGCCTTGAGCTGCCCCGCCTTCGTCCAGGTCTTGCCGTCCTTGGACGTGAACGCCTGCCCGTAGGGGCCGTTGATCTCGCGGATGGCGAGGAAGCCGGTGGGGCCGCCGCCGACCATCAGGCCGTGCGTGCCCTTCGGCGCGGGCACCTCGGTGGTGTCCCAGGTGCTCCCGCCGTCCTCCGAGCGGAACGTGCGGCGGAACCGGGCGGGCTTCTTCGGGTCCGGCGCGTGGATCGCCTCGACGACCACCGCGTTCCCGGACGCCGCCGCCGTGACCAGCGCGAGCTGCCCGTTCCGCACCGGCAGGCCGAGCTGGCCGCCGCTCTTGATGGCCCAGCTCGCGCCGTCGCCGGACGTCCAGACGGCGGGCTCGGCGTCGCTGAAGTCGCCCTTCTTGGACGAGGCGCCGATCGCCATGAACCCGTCGCCGGTGCCGATGACCTGCTTCACCCGCGTGTGGCCGCCGAACGGCAGCGCGGCCTGGTCGGGCTGCCGCGTCCAGCTCCTGCCGTCCTGGCTCGTCCACAGCACGGGGCCGGCCGTGCCGGCGCCGATCGCGACCCAGCCGTGCCCGCCGCCGCCGACCAGCCGGGGCGTGTCGTCGGGGGTGCCGCCGGTGCCCTTGACCTCGGCGGACGTGTAGGTCCGGCCGCCGTCGGAGGAGACGAGGAACTCGGGGCGCGAGCCGGCCACGCCGGACTCCGCGCCGACGGCCACCACGGTCGAGCCGGCCGCCGCGACGTCGGTCAGCCGCTGGTCGAGCCCGTCGTGCCCGCCCTGCCCGGCCGCGAACAGCGACCCGGCGAGCCGGACGCCCGCGGCGGAGCCGCCGTCGTCGTCACCGCCGCTCTGGGAGACGAAGTAGTAGCCGCCGCCCGCGAGGACGGCGACGGCCGCCAGACCGGCGACGCCGATGAGGATCGGCTTCTTGGACCGCTTCGCGCCCTTCTTCTTCGGCTCGGTGCGCCACGGCTCGTCGATCGTCGGGGGCGCCGGGGTGACGGGCGGGCCGAGCGGCGCCGCCTGCGGCCCGGGGAGCTGCTGCGACGGGACGCCCGGGATCTCCTGGGCGTAGGGGAACGGCTCGGGCCCGCCGAGCACGGGCTTGTTGTCCGGGATCTCCTGCGCCCAGGGGAACGGCTCGTGCGCGGGCTGCGCGGGGCCGGGCTGCACGGGGCCGGGGAGCGGCGGGGCGGGCTGCGGCGTGGCCTGGGGCGTGGGCGGCAGGGCGGCGTGCGGGTTGCCGGGGATCTCCTGCGCCCACGGGAACGGCTCGGGCGCCGCCGGGGGCGGCGCGGGGACGTCCTGGGCGTAGGGGAACGGCGCGGGCGGCTGCGGGGCCGGCGGCTGCTGCGCGAAGGGCGGCGGGGCCGGAGGCTGGACGGGCGGCTGCGGCGCGGCCGGCGGCTGCTGGGAGGCGGCGGGACGCTCCACGCGGGTGACGTCCGCTTCCTCGTCCTCGTCGTCGTCGCGGCCCGTGTTCCCGAGCCAGGCGGAGGCGTCCAGGATGGTCTGGTCGCCGATCGGGTCACCGGAAGCCGGGCCACCGGAGGCCGGGCCGGCGGGTGCGGCGGCAGGCGCGCCGGGGAACGGCGGGAGCGGCGGAGGATCGGCGGGCTCACCGCCGCCGCCCTCGCCCCCTCCCGGGTTCCCGGTCGAGAACACCTGCGTGCGCATCATCCCGCTGATGTCGATGTCGCTGACCGTCCGGTCGGACTCGTCGTCCTCCGGCTCGGGCAGCGGCTCCCCGAACGGCGGCGGCTGCTCCGCCGGCTCGGGCAGCAGCGGCGTGGCGCCGGACGGGCCCTGCTCGGCCAGCCACTGGGGAGGCGGCGGCGCCTGCCCCGGCCGCCCGGCGTCGGGACGCTCGACCTCGCCCTGCCCGGGCCCGTGGTCGCCGTCCTGCTTTCCGGTCGAAGTCACGCCCGCACTCCCAGCCCTGAGGTCACGTACACGTCGCCCGCGTGTCAGATGGTCGTGAGCGATGATAATGGGGCATTCGCCCCCGGGGGCCGCGTTGCGGACCGTACCGCCGTCACCCGGCCTTCAGCCGGCCGTTCATCCACTGCATGATCTCGGGCGTCAGCCGGGTGAACGTGCCGAAGTTGTGGCCGCCGTCGTCGGGGAACAGCGTGTCCACCCGCAGCGGCGGCTTCGCCGCCTGGATGAACTGCTGCGCCTGCCGGTACCCCTTCTCCACCTTGCTGGAGGCCAGCAGGACCGACGTCGGCGGGGACGGCAGGTTCCGCACCCGCCAGAGCAGGTCGTTGTCGTTGCGGACCTTCGGGCTGCCGCCGTACAGCTCGCCGGTCGTCGCGTCCTTGATCGCGTGCAGGTAGCCGCCGAGGGACGCGCCCGCCGCGAACCGGTCGGAGTGCATCATGGCCAGCTTCACCGCGCAGTAGCCGCCGGTCGACTGGCCCATCACCCCCCAGCCCTGCTCGTCGGCCGCCAGCCGGTAGGTCGCGCTCAGCGCCTTCGGGACGTCCTGCGCGAAGAACGCGAGGGACTGCGGCCCGCTCGGCACGTCGGTGCACTCGGTGTCGCGCGGCGGGGCGACCATCGTCCGGGTGATGACGTAGACGGTCGGCTGGATCGTTCCGTTGCGCATGTCCTTGGCGGCGAGCTTCACCATCGCCTGCCGCTCGATGATGCCGCGCGGGTCGCCCGGGTAGCCGGCGAGGACGAGCGCCACCGGGAACCGGCGGTCCTTGAACTGCGGCTGGAAGTACTGCGGCGGCAGGTAGACGAACGCCTGCACCTGCAGGCCGGTCCGCGCGCCGCGGATCGTCGTCTGCTCCAGCCGCCCGTCCCGTTCCGGGTCGTGCAGGCCCTGCTTCACCGACAGCGGCGAGACGGTCCGCGCGAGCGGGCCGCCCGACCAGGCGCCCTGGCCCGCCTTGGCGCCGTGCACCGCGACGGGCCCGTCCAGCCGGCCGAGCAGGTCGCTCCAGCTGTTGTAGAAGAGGAAGTAGGCGTTCATCCCGGTGACGAGGGCGAGCGTGATGAACAGCTGGCAGCCGACCAGCAGCCCGCCGCGGGCGGCCTGCGCGCCGAGCCCGCGGCCGGTGATCCTCGGCAGCGCCCACAGCGTGCCGGCCAGCGCCGCCACGGCGAGCAGGCAGACGAGGACCACGAAGGCCGTGCCGGTCAGCTGCATGGGTCGTGCTCCCCCTTCGTCGGGCCGCCGGGCCCGGCCGAGCCGGTCCGGCTCACTGGGCCCGGCCCGCGGACGCGCAGCTCTGCCCCGAGCACCGGACGAGGGCGTTCAGCTGCTCCGACAGCTGCCGCCGCCGCTCCTCGGGCAGCCGCTTCGCGGCGTTGTCCAGCTCGTTCGGATCGCGCGCCAGGTCGTAGTACTCGCGCTCGCCGTCGGCGTACTCGACGTAGAGCGCGTCGTTCGTGCGGATCGCGTTGTAGGTCGTCGGCGCGCCCGGCGCGGAGTCCTGCCGGTCCGGGTCGTCGCGCGACGGCGCGGGCTTGACGTGCTCGATCAGCGCCGCCTGCCGCCAGTCGCCGGGCGCCTCGCCGCGCAGGAACGGCACCAGCGACCGGCCGTCGGTGCCCGGCGGCGCGGGCAGCCCGGCGAGGCCGAGGAAGGTGGGGGCGAGGTCGGTGTTCTGCGCGAACGCGCCGACGTGCCGCCCCGCGCCGACGCCGGGCCCGGTGACGACGTACGGGACGTGGATGTCGACGTCGAACGCGGTCATCTTGCCGCCGGCGAGCCGGTGCTCGCCCATGTGGAAGCCGTTGTCCGAGCCGAAGACCACGTAGGTGTCGCGGTCGATGCCGAGCGTCGCCAGCTCGCCGCGGATGCGGCCGATCATGTCGTCGACGGACTGCACCATCCGGACCCGGTCGCGGAACCCCTCGTCGATCCGGGCGATCGCGCCCTTGCCGAGCTTGGGGTGCTTGCGCAGCCAGGACGGCTTGTCGCGGACGTCCCTCTCGTTGAACGCCGGCGACCGGGGCGCCTTCAGGCCGGCGAACTTGTCGGCGTACCGGGGCGCGGACACGAACGGGCCGTGCGGCGCGAACGTGGAGATCTCCATGAAGAACGGCTTGGACGAGCCGCCGGCGCGCTGCACGAAGTCGGTGCCCTTGTTCGCCAGGACGTCGGTCAGGTAGTCCTGCGGCTGGTGGCCGTAGTTGATGAGGCGGCCGTTCTCGTTCAGGTTGTAGTCGTACTCGGGGTAGCCGTTGCCCGCGACGTACCACTCGCTCCAGCCGGGCGGCACGTACGGGCGGGGGCCGCCCTGCTTGTCGCCGGGGAGGTAGCCGTTCATGTACTTGCCGAGGAACGCGGTCCGGTACCCGGCCTTCTGCAGGGCGGGCCCGAACGAGTTCCGCTCGCCGCCGTTCTGCTGGAAGACCTGGTAGCCGCCGAGCGGCGGGAAGTTGGTGCGGACCTTGGTGTTGTGCGGGTAGAGCCCGGTGAAGATGGTCGCCCGGGACGTGCAGCACAGCGAGTCCGCCATGAAGAACTTGTCGAAGGTCAGGCCGTCCCGCTGCATCTTCTGCACCTGCGGCATGTGCGCGATGAGGTTCCACGACAGGTCGTCGGTGAGCACGAAGATGATGTTCGGCTTCTTGGCGGGCTGGGTGGCGGCGATGCGGTGCCGCTTGCCGCTCCCGCCGGAGCAGGCCGCGAGGCCGGCGGCGAGGAGGGCGGTGAGCAGGAGTGCGAGGACGGTCCGGCCGCGGGTCGGGCGGGCAGGGGGACGGCGGGTGCGGGGGGTCGCCGAAGGCGGCTC
Source organism: Actinomadura sp. RB99 (assembly GCF_014706005.1). Taxonomy (NCBI): domain Bacteria; kingdom Bacillati; phylum Actinomycetota; class Actinomycetes; order Streptosporangiales; family Thermomonosporaceae; genus Actinomadura; species Actinomadura sp. RB99. Next base: position 19,209 of record NZ_JABMCA010000075.1, read on the forward strand.
GCACCGCTGTTCCCGGATCAACGTCCGCCTCTCCTCGACCAACAACCCCGCCAGCAGGGTACCCAGCCTTACGTGTGATTCGGGTGGGTGCCTGGTGGTTCGCGTGACTTGGGGTTTGTTGGCATCATGCGGGTGGGCTGAAGGGGAGGTCAGGTGAGGCTGCGAACGGTCCGCCCCGCGCCCCGCGCGGCCGCGAGCGCGTCGGCCGCCGTCCTGGCCCTCGCCCTGCTGCTCTGCACCGGCTGCGCCGCCGGGACGTCCCGCGCCGGGGCGCGCCCGTCCGGCCGGTCCGGTGCCGCCGCGCCGCCCGCCCCGCAGGGCGCGGCGACGGCTCCGGTCACGGCGCCGGGCTACTCGCCCCGCGAGCCTGTGATCGGCTCCTCATTCGCCGACCCGTCGGTGATCAAGGCGGGGGACGCGTACTACGCCTACGGCACCAACGACGCCGGCGCCAACATGCCGGTCGCGTCCGCCCCCGACGTCACCGGCCCGTGGAAGCGGCGCGCCTCCGACGGCCTGGTCCGGCTGCCGTCCTGGGCCACCAGCGGCCGGACGTGGGCGCCGGAGGTGGTCCCGCCCGGCGCCGGCAACGGCAGCTACGTGCTCTACTTCACCGCGCGCCACAAGGAGAAGGACAAGCAGTGCGTCGGGGTGGCGACCGCGTCGTCCCCGGCGGGCCCGTTCGTCGCCCTGGAGGGCGATCCGCTGGTGTGCCCGCTCGACCTCGGCGGCGCCATCGACCCGTCCTCGTTCGTCGACCGGGACGGCGGCCGCTACCTGCTCTACAAGACCGACGCCCGCAAGACCGCCGCGATCTGGCTGGTGCGGCTCAGCCCGGACGGCCTGTACCTCGCCGGTCCGCCGCGCAAGATCATGGCGCGCGGGAAGGACGACCCGGTGCTGGTCGAGTCCCCGGCCCTCGTCTTCCGGGGCGGCAAGTACGTGCTGCTCTACTCGGCGGGCTGGTACTTCGAGACGAACTACCAGACCAGGTACGCCGTGTCCGCGTCGCTGAACGGCCCGTACGAGAAGGCGAAGGAGCCGCTGCAGAGCACCGGCCGGTACGACGACGACGTCAAGGGGCCGGGCGGGGCGAGCATCGTGACCGACGCGAGCGGCGACCACCTGGTGTTCCACGGGCTGCTGGACTACCGCTCCAGCAAGCACATCCGGCGCGGCATGTACGTCGCGGCGCTCGCGTGGAACGGCCCGCAACCCGTCCTGCAGGGCGTCCCCACGCGCTACGAGGCCGAGCAGGGGCGGCTCAACGGCTGCGTCTCCGCGCTGCCGCGGCCGAACGCCTCGGGCGGACGCGTCGCGGGCCCGTTCGACCGCGACGGCTGCGGCCTCGACGTCCCGGTCCTCGCGCCCGCCGCCGGGCGGTACTCGGTGAAGGTCGCGTACGCCAACCGGTCGGGCAACGAGTCCCACCTGCGGTTCTCGGCGAACGGGACCCCGGAGACGACGCTCACGCTCCGCAGGACGCAGGGGTCGGACTGGACGTCCACCGAGGTCCAGGTCGACCTGAACGCGGGCTGGAACACCGTCGGGCTGGCGCGCGGCGACGGCCAGGGCCAGATCGACTACCTGGAAGTCCGCTAGCGCTCCGAAGGCTTCGCCGTGCGGCTAGGGCTTCGCCGTGCGGCTAGGGCTTCGGTGTGCGGCTAGGGCTTCGGTGTGCGGCTAGGGCTTCGCCGTGCCGGCGGGCGGCCTGGGCGTGGCGGTGCGGGTCTTGGGAGACGTGGTGCGGGTCTTGAGCACCGTCCGGTGCGGCTTCGCGGCGGGCCCGTGCGGCTTCGACGGGGACTCGTACGGGCCGGTGCGCACGTACAGCGTCAGCTTCCCGCCCTTGTACGTCCAGACGCGGGCGATCCGCCAGGGGCCGGTGGCCCGGATCATCAGCCGGCGCCGTCCCACCAGGGGCCCCGGGCGCTTGCCGAGCGACCGGCTGCCCATCACCCACAGGCGCTGCGCCCGGCTGAGGGGGCCGCGCAGCTCGTTGGGGAACTTGTCCCTGCCCAGGATGTTGCCCGCGCGCACCGGGTCCTCGGCCATGCCGACGTCGTCGAGGCGGCCGAACGCGTCCGGGTAGGCGGCGGCGTCCCAGCGCACGACGGCGCCGAGGTAGAGGATCGCGTCCCCCCGGTGCGCCTCGCGGCGGACGACGTCGGCGGGCGTGCGCAGGTCGTCCAGCTTCGCGTCCTGCCGCCGGACGTCCAGCTGGGTGGGCACCGTCACCGCGACCATCGCGACCGCCACCGCCGCCGCGAGCAGGGCGCCGAGGGGAGGACGGCCCACGCCCGCGAGCAGCGCGAGGCCCGCCCCGGTCAGCAGGGACAGCGCGGGCAGGCAGAACAGCACGTACCGGTCGATGAACATGGGGTCGGCCACCAGCGACACGCCGATCAGCACCGCCGGCGGCAGCAGCAGCCACGGCACCGCCACGGCGGTGAGGGGCGCGCCGGAGTCCCGGCCGCGGGCCCGGACGCCCGCGACGGCGCCGGCCACCGCCAGCGCGAGGACCGGCGCGACCAGCCAGTGGTTGCCGGTCATGAACTTCAGGAGCCGCCAGACGGTGGTCGACGACGGCCTCGGCAGCCAGTTGACCTGGTCGGACTGGCTCTGCGCGGCCAGCACGAACGGGATCAGGGCGGCGCCGGCGAGGCCGCCGCAGACCGGCCACCGCAGCCACGTGCGGGGCGCCCTGTCGCGCGTCGCCAGGAGCGTGACGCCGTGCGCCGGGAGCAGCAGCAGGGCGTCGAGGTTGAGGAGGCCGAGGAACGCGATCGCGACGCCGTAGCCCGCGAGCCACCGCCAGGGGTGTCGCCCGCCCGGGCCGACGCCCCGGACGAGCAGGTAGGTGGCGAGCACCGCCACCGCCGTCACCATCGCGTACGAGCGGGCCTCGATCGCGTACTTGGAGGCGGCGACGGAACCCGCGTAGACCAGCCCGGCGAAGAGCCCCGCGAGCGGGCCCGCGCAGCGCCGCCCGATCAGCACGATCCCGGCGGCGGCGGCCGCGGTGGCCAGCGCGCTCGGTAACCGCAGCGCCACCTCGCCGTCGCCGAAGACCATCACCCACGGCCGCATGATCAGGTAGTAGAGGGCGTGGACGAGGTCGAGATGGTGGAAGACGCGCAGCATCTGCCCGGTGGGCCGGCCGGTCACGCTGACCGTGGCCGCCTCGTCCAGCCAGAACGCCGGGCCGCCGATCCCCGCGACGGTGACGGCCAGCGCCGCGGCCGCCGCGGCCAGCGGCGCCGCCGGCCCGGCGAGCCACCGCGCGCGCTGGGGGGCCTCGTCCCGGGCGGGACTATCGAGGGCGAGGCGCGTCATCGGGAAGTACCTCCAGGCCGGCCTCGCGCAGCAGGTCGGCGGTCGGTCTCGGCCGGCTGAGCAGCCCTTCGCGGACGCCGCGCGCCAGGGCGCGGCGCAGCACGGCGCGGTCCCGGGATCCGGCGAAGGTGCGGGCCCAGCGCCGCAGCGTCGACCCGGCGTACAGCACCCGCTCCGCGGGGGCGAGCCCGCGGCTGCCGGCGAACAGCCAGATCTTGTTGCGGACCTCGAAGTAGAAGCGGTCGCCCGGGTCGGCGTCGGTCGACCCGAACGTCCTGGTCTTGTGCACCACGACGCTGTCGCGGCAGACCAGCCCGCGGCGGCCGCGCAGCAGCCGCATGGTGAACTCGAAGTCGTCGTTCCACAGGAAGTAGTCGGCGATCGGCAGCCCGCGCTCGCGGACCCGCGCCGCGTCCACGAGGATCGACACGAACGAGGCGGAGCGGACGGGATAGCCGTTCACCGCCTCGGCCCGCGCGCGCTCTGCGGCGGACGCCCGGGGCTTCTGCCGCGGCGTGTTCATCGGGTGGTCGCGGCCGTCCGTCCACACGACCCGGCTGCCGACCAGAACCGGCGCCTCCGCACCGTCCCCGCCGTCGCTCGCCGCCTTCAGCAGCGCGTCGAGCGCGCCCGGCTCGGGGACGGTGTCGTCGTCCATCAGCCAGAGCCAGTCGGCGTCGCCCTTGAGGGCCTGCGCGATGCCCGCCGCGAAACCGCCCGCGCCGCCGGTGTTGCGCGACAGCTCCAGCAGCTCGGCGTCCGGGAACCGGGCCCGCACCATGTCCGCGGTGCCGTCGCCGGACGCGTTGTCCACCACGACGACCCGGTCCGGCGGGCGGGTCTGCGCGCCGAGGGCGGCGAGCGCCTCGGCCAGCAGCGAGATCCGGTTGTAGGTGACGACCACCGCCGCGACGACCGGGCTCATCGGCCCATGCCCGCCCGGCGGACGGCCCGGCGCAGCGCCGGCGCGGGCTGGGCGGACGCGACCTCCAGCAGCCTGCCGAGGCCCTCCTGCACACCGGTGAGGTCGGCGCGCAGCTGCGCGAGCCCGACCCGCTCCCGCGCCTCCGAGAGCCGCTCCAGCAGGTGCACGATCACGTTCGTCGCCGCCTCGGCGACCTCCGACTCGGGCAGGTCGCGAGGCTGCAGCGCGGTCGCGGGACCGCCGGCGGAGGTCAGCTCGTCCAGGTCGCCGTGCACCCGGTACCCGGCGACGCGCAGCGCGGCGACGATCTGGCGGGTGCGCTGCGCCGCCCAGGCGGCGTGCTCGGGCGGCAGGCCCATCGGCGCCCGCCCGCCCGGCTCGGCGGCCGCGGCGAAGGCGCCGCCGGTGAGGTGGGCGCCGACGATCCGCTCGTAGTCGCCGCCGAGCGCCGGAGCGAGCCGGACGTTGAGCCGGCGCAGCAGCTCGGCCTCCAGCACCGACAGCGGCTCGCCCTCCGGGACGCCGGCCGTCTCGCACGCGTCCGGCTCGATGCCGGCGACCTCGCAGAACCGGCTCCACAGCAGCCCGGGCCGCTCGCCCGGCGCCGGGAGGGTGACGACGTGGATCCGCTCGCGGGGCACCGCCGCCTCCCACGTCCGCAGCACCCGGACGGGGTCGTGCAGCCCCCAGAACATCTCGCCGAACGGCTCGGGCGCGTCGATGCCGTGCTCGATGAGGTCGCCGACGAACTGCCCGAACGGGATGGTGTGGGTGTGCCGGATCTGCTCCTGCCAGTCGAGGACGAGCTGGGTGCCGAGGTCGCGGGTGGCGAACACGACGTGCACGTCCGCGTCGCCGAACGACTCCACCGCCCGCTTCGCCTGCTCCTCGGTGGCGCCGCCCAGCAGCTCCTGCGACAGCACGACGCGGTCCCCGTGCCACTCGCGGGCGCGCTTGGCGACGCGGTTCCAGGCCCCGTCCCAGGCGGGGTCGCGGTGCCCGCCCCAGGTCATCTCGCGCAGGTCCATCACGGCGCCGAAGTGCTCCAGCGGCCCCGTGACGGGGTAGCGGACGCCGGCCGCGCCGAGGCGCCGCTGGTTCTCCCAGAACACGCGCTGAAGGAACGCCCCGCCCGCCGTCGGCGCGCCGACGTGAAGGTAGACGGCCTTGGCGGCCTCCGGTGGGGTCATGCGTCGGTCACCTCGTGGTCGTCTCTCCGGCGCCGGTCCCCCCGGCGGCGGCCTGCCTGCGTTCCTCTTGCACCTGCCAGTACGCCTCGCGGAAGCGGGCGACCACGGCGTGGCGCTCGCTCAAGGTCCGGACGGCGCGCTTCACCACCGGGACCGTTCCGTCCACGAGGGCGTCGACGCGCTCGCGCAGCGCGCCGGAGTCGGCGACGAGCAGGTCGAGCAGCTCGGGCGTGCCGAGCCCGGCGTCGGGGAGCCGCGCGATCTCCGCCTCGCACTCGTCGATCCGGCGCAGCACCGCCGCGACGGCGTCGCCGCTCGCGTCGGTGATGTCCGCCCAGCAGGGGTCGTCCGGGTGCTGGCGGCCGTCCGCGGGGGCGGGCGCCGGCACCAGCTCGTCCAGGTCGCCGATGATGTCGTAGCCGGTGCCGGACAGCGCCTCGACCATCCGCCCGGCGCGTTCCACGGCCCACGCGTGGTCCTCGGCGGGCAGCGGGATGCGGGTGGTGGTCTCCCGCCTGGTCAGCACGTCCTGCGCGAGGTGGTGCTTCATCTCCTCGTTGTAGAAGTGCCAGTCGGCGCTCTCGCGGTCGAGGGCGCGGTTCAGGCGGAGCAGCAGCTGCGTCTCTGGAAGCCCGAGCGAGGGGTTGGCGAACCCGGCGTTCAGGTCGCAGGCGTCCGGCGGAAGGCCGAGCGCCCGGCAGAACCGCTGCCACAGCAGGTCGCGGGGGGCGCCGGGGCGCGGGAGCGTCACCACGTGGACGTGCTCGGGCGGCAGGTGCTCGCCCCAGCGGGCGAGGATCTCGACCGGGTCCTGGAGTCCCCAGAACAGCCGGGCGACCTTGGACGCCCGCCAGTCCGGGCGCCGCAGCGCCGCCATGAACTGGGCGAACGTGGTGGTCCAGCGGTTCTTGACGTCCTCCTGCCAGTGCGCGGGGATCTGCCGGGCGAGGTCGCGGACGGTGAAGACGACGTGCACCTCGGCGAAGTCGAGGTCGGCGAGGGCGCGCGCGACGTGCGCGCGGAACGCGGGGGCGAACAGCTCCTGCGAGATGATCGTGGTGCCGCTCCAGCCGCGGGCCTCCTCGACCAGCCGGGTCCAGGCGCCGTCGATGAGCGGGTCGGACGCGGTGCCGAAGAACGCCTGCCGGAGGTCGAACGCGGCGCGGACGTGCTCGGCGTCGTCGTAGCCGGGGTAGAGGAACCCGGCCTCGCGCAGGCGCTCGCGGTTGTGCCACAGGATGTTCTGCAGATACGTGGTCCCGCTCTTGGCCGCTCCCACGTGGAGGTACACCACGGGACGCGGCGAGCGCGCGGGCGCGCCCGGTGAAGGTGCCGCCACCGCATTCCTTGAGTACTTGTACGTCCGCTGATGGAACAGCGGGTATCTTAGCCGTGCATCTGCACCATAGGCGCAGTTTGTCCTCAGGGCTTCCGGCCCCATCCCTGCCCGTCCCCCCGCATGGAGATGGACGTCCTCCAGTGAACGTTGATCTTGTCGTCGTCGGCACGGGGTTCTTCGGGCTCACCGTGGCCGAACGCTGCGCGACCGAACTCGGACTGCGCGTGCTCGTCGTGGACCGCCGCGACCACATCGGCGGCAACGCCTACAGCGAGCCCGAGCCGGAGACCGGCATCGAGATCCACCGGTACGGCGCGCACCTCTTTCACACCTCCAACGAGCGGGTGTGGGACTACGTCAACCGGTTCACGAAGTTCACCGGCTACCAGCACCGCGTCTACTCGACCTTCAAGGGCCGCGTCTACCCGATGCCGATCAACCTCGGCACGGTCTGCGAGTACTTCGGCCGCGTCATGTCCCCGGACGAGGCGCGCGAGCTGATCGCCGGGCAGGCCGGCCTCGCCGGCGGCGCCGAGCCCCGCAACCTGGAGGAGAAGGCGATCTCGCTGATCGGGCGCCCGCTCTACGAGGCGTTCGTGCGCGGCTACACCGCGAAGCAGTGGCAGACCGACCCCCGCGACCTGCCCGCCGAGATCATCACGCGGCTGCCCGTGCGGTACACGTTCGACAACCGGTACTTCAACGACGCCCACGAGGGCCTGCCCGTCGACGGGTACACGGCCTGGCTGGAGCGGATGGCCGACCACCCGAACATCGAGGTGCGGCTGAACACCGACTTCTTCGACATGCGCGGCGACGTCGCGGGACGCGTCCCCGTCGTCTACACCGGCCCGCTGGACCGCTACTTCGACTTCGCCGAGGGCGAGCTCGGCTGGCGCACGCTGGACTTCGAGACCGAGGTCCGGCCGACCGGCGACTTCCAGGGCACCCCCGTCATGAACTACGCCGACGAGGACGTCCCCTACACCCGCATCCACGAGTTCCGCCACTTCCACCCCGAGCGCGACTGGTACCCGCGCGACAAGACGGTGATCATGCGGGAGTACTCGCGGTTCGCGGCCCGCGGCGACGAGCCGTACTACCCGATCAACACCCCCGAGGACCGGGCCAGGCTGCTGCGCTACCGCGAGCTCGCCCGGCACGAGGACGGCGTCGTGTTCGGCGGCCGCCTCGGCACCTACAAGTACCTCGACATGCACATGGCGATCGCCAGCGCGCTCAGCATGGTCGACAACCGGTTGCGGCCGCACTTCACCGAGGGCGCCCGCCTGGTCAGCGGAGGAGCGGACGAGTGACAGCACGATTCGACGGCGGCGAGGCGCCGCTGCGCACCCTGCAGCGCGTCGTCCTGCCGGTCGGCCGCGACCTGGACGTCCTCGCCCTGTACGTGGAGGGGCAGATCGTCCGGGGCGCGGAGGCCCTCGCCGAGGAGACCGCGGTCGAGGCCGGCATCGGCGACCGCCCCGCCGCCGAGGGCGCCGCCGGGCGCGCCGACAGCGTGGGCCGCCGCGCGGTCGTCGTGCCGGTCGGGCAGCGGGTGTCGTTCGCGACGTACTTCAACGCCTTCCCCGCCGGGTACTGGCGCCGCTGGACGCACGTGGACGACGCCGTCCTGCGGGTCCGGCTGCGCGGCGACGCCACCGTCATCGTCTACCGGTCCAGCGCCAAGGGCCACGTGCACCGCGTCGCGTCCGTCCGGGTGGACTGCGAGACGGCGGAGGAGCGCACGTTCGACCTGCCGCTCCAGCCGTTCGTGGACGGCGGCTGGTACTGGTTCGACGTGCTCGCCGGGGAGCGCACCGCGGTGCTGGAGCGCGCCGAGTGGTGCGCGGCGGCGCCCGAGGTGACCCGGCAGGGCACGGTCAGCATCGGCATCACCACCTACAACCGGCCCGCGTTCTGCGTGGAGCAGCTCCTCGCGCTCGGCGAGGCCCCGGAGGTGCTGGACGTCGTCGACGAGATCTTCGTCGTCGACCAGGGCACCGACCGGATCGAGGACCACCCCGACTTCGCCGCGGCCGTCGACGGGCTCGGCGGCCGGCTGCGCGTCATCGACCAGGGCAACCTCGGCGGCTCCGGCGGGTTCTCCCGGGCGATGGACGAGACGGTCCGCGCCGGCCGCAGCGACTACGTCCTGCTGCTGGACGACGACGTGGTGACCGAGACCGAGGGCGTGCTGCGCGCGGTCGCGTTCGCCGACCACGCCAAGACGCCGACGATCGTCGGCGGGCACATGTTCAACCTCTACGTCCGCGGGCAGCTGCACGCCTTCGGCGAGACGATCGAGCGGTACCGCTGGTGGTGGGGCCCCGCCGCGCACACCTGGCGCGAGCACGACTTCGCGGAGGAGGGCAACACGCTGCGCGAGACGCCGTGGCTGCACCGCCGCGTCGACGCCGACTACAACGGCTGGTGGATGTGCCTCATCCCGGTCGAGGTCATCGGCAAGATCGGGCTCTCGATGCCGATGTTCATCAAGTGGGACGACGCCGAGTACGGGATCCGGGCGCAGGCCGCGGGCTTCCCGACGGTGTCGCTGCCCGGCGTCGCGGCGTGGCACGTCCCGTGGCAGGACAAGGACGACGGCGTCGACTGGCAGGCGTACTACCACTGGCGGAACCGGCTGGTCGCCGCGCTGCTGCACTCCCCGTACGAGCACGGCGGCAACCTGCTCAAGGAGAGCTTCATCATCTCGGTGAAGCACGCCCTGGCGATGCAGTACTCCACCGCCGAACTGATGATCATGGCGCTGGAGGACGTGCTGACCGGCCCGGCGCACATGCACGCCGGCATGGTCACCAAGATCTCCGAGGTGCGGGCGGTGCGCGCCGGGTTCACCGACGCGCAGGCCAAGGGCAGCGTCGAGGAGTTCCCGACGGTGCGGCGCAGCAAGCCGCCGAAGCGCGGCCGCAACCCCGCCCCGCCCAAGGGCCGCACCAAGGTGATCAAGACGGCGCTGACCAGCGCCATCAAGCACCTCGGCCCGGTGGACGAGGAGGCGCTGCGCAACCCGCAGGCCGCCGTGCCGCACATCGACCAGCACTGGGGCATGCTGTCGAAGTTCGACAGCGCGCTGGTGTCGTCGGCGGACGGCACGAAGGTCCACTGGTACCAGCGCGACCCGAAGCGGTTCCGCTCGGTGATGCGGCGCAGCGGCCTCCTGCACGCCCGGCTGACCCGCGAGTGGGACGGCCTCGCCGAACGCTACCGCGCCGCCGCGGACCAGCTCGCCTCCCCCGAGGCCTGGAGGGAGACGTTCGACGCCTCCGGATCGGCGCGCGGGTGAGCGCAGGCCACGCCGCGCCGCCCGCCGAACTCCCGCCGCTGGTCGCCCCCGGCACCGACGGCGGGCTGCGGCGGGCCCTGAAGGACCGGTACCTGCTCCGGCTGCTGGTGCGCCGCGAGCTGAAGGCCCGCTACAAGGGGTCGCTGCTCGGGCTCGGCTGGTCCTACGTCCGGCCGGCGGTGCACTTCTCGGTCTACTTCTTCGTGGTCGGGGTCTTCCTCGGCATGAGCAAGCGGGTCCACCACTTCCCGGTCTACCTGTTCTCGGGGATGGTGCTGATCAACCTGTTCACCGAGACGCTGCACTCGTGCACCCGCTCCATCACCGGCAACGCGCCGCTGGTCAAGAAGGTGTTCCTGCCGCGCGAGCTGTTCCCGATGGCGTCGCTGCTGGTGTCGCTGGTGCACTTCCTGCCCGGGTTCGGGATCATGCTGGCGGGGGCGCTGTCCTTCGGCTGGCGGCCCGACCCGGTGGGGCTCGCCGCCGCGGCCCTCGCCTTCGCGATCGTCGTGATCCTGGGGCTCGGCCTCGGGCTGCTGTGCGCGGGCGTGAACGTGTTCTTCCGCGACCTGGAGCAGGTCGTCGACATCCTGATGATCGTCATCACCTGGTCGGTGCCGATGATCTACCCGTGGGTGCACGTCCGGCAGCGGGCGCCCGGCTGGGTGCTCGACCTGTACCTGGCGAACCCGCTGGTGTCGGCGGTCAGCCTGTTCCAGCGCGCGTTCTGGTACCCGACGACGCCGAAGCTCTTCCAGTTCCCGCCGCACCTGTACGGGCGGGCCGGGGTCGCGCTGGCGGCGTCGCTGGTGGTGCTGGTGGCCGGCGTCCTGGTGTTCACGCGGGCCCAGCAGCGATTCGCGCAGGAGTTGTAGCAGATGGAGCAGCACCGGCCGCCCGAGTCGATCGTGATCGACTCGGTGAGCAAGCGTTTCACCCTGCGGCACGCCCGCTCGATCCGGGAGATGACGATCCGGGCCGTGCGCCGCCAGGACCTGTCGGAGAGCTTCAACGCGCTGGACGACGTGAGCCTCACCATCTACCAGGGCGAGACCGTCGCGCTGATGGGGCTGAACGGGTCCGGCAAGAGCACCCTGCTGAAGATGATCTCCGGGGTGATGCGGCCGGACCGCGGCTCGGTCCGGGTCCGCGGCCGGATCGCCGGGCTCATCGACGTCGGCGCGGGCCTGCACCCGGACCTGACGGGCCGGGAGAACGTCTACCTCAACGGCGCGATCCTCGGCATGTCCGAGGCGGAGATCAAGAGCAAGTTCGACGCGATCGTGGAGTTCTCCGGCGTCGAGCGGTTCCTGGACAACCAGGTGCGGTTCTACTCGTCCGGCATGTTCATGCGGCTGGCGTTCTCGATCGCGGCGCACACCGAGCCGGACATCTTCCTCATCGACGAGGTGCTGGCCGTCGGCGACCCGCCGTTCCGGGAGAAGTGCCTGCGGCGGATCCGGGAGCTGCGCGGCGAGGGCCGCACCATGGTGATCGTCGCGCACGACATCCAGATGCTCACCCGGCTGTGCGACCGGGGCGTGACCCTGCGCCGGGGCAAGGTCGTCTTCGACGGCGACCCGGCGGAGGCGGGGCGGCTGTGGCGCGAGGACCGGCAGGCGCGGCAGGCGTCGCTGAAGGCCGGGACCGGCTAGCCGCGGCGGACGCCGCCCGGGCGGGATCAGCCGCCCGGGAGTGGCCTGGGGTGGCCGGGTGCGGCCAATCCGGGGGCGGGCGGGGTGTCCGATGTTTACCCCAGGTGAACCCCGTGACCGAAATGGCGGTCCATGTCGCACTTCCGGGTTCTTGTTCCGGTGAACGTGACACGCGACCCCGGCAGGCTCTTTACTCTTGCCGTGTAGGCGAACCGACACCACCGACACCACCGACCAACTGAACTCCAACCCCCAGGCGTTTCCCCCGTTCCGCGACTCCCAGGGGTCTCACGACGTGACGGACATGGCGAGCGGGTCCGCGATGGCGCGGCTCACACAGGCCGACCGCGTCTACGTGGGCTGGCGCTACGCGCAGGTGCACCCTGACCCGGGCCCGCCCCCCGGCGTGCCCGAGCCGGCCGAGCGGCCGCCGGCCGGGCCGCCCGCGCGGCGTCCCGGCGAGCACCTCGCCGCGCACCCCCTGAGGCTCGCCACCGGCGGCACGTTCGCCGGGGTCGCGCTGTTCCTGGCGTGCGGCATCGCCGGGCTGCTGCCGTGGGCGTTCGCGGGCGTGGCGCTGCTGGCGTGCGGCGTCGTCCTCGCCATCACCGGCGGCGCCCTGTGGCGCGACGAGCAGGCCGTCCGGGAGCGGCTCGCCGACGAGCGGGAGCGCGCCCGGCGCGAGTACGCCCGCCGCGCCCGGGAGCGGGAGGCCGCGCAGCGCGCCTACGACGACGCCCGCCGCGAATGGGAGCGGCGGCACCGCGCGTACGAGAGCCAGCGCGAGTGGTACCCGGTCGCGGTCCCGCCCGGCGTCGACCGGGTGGACGTGGTCGGCGGGACGCTCGCCGGGTGGTCCGCCGCCGTCACCACGATGGGCGCGGCGCGGCTCGCCGTCGGCGCCCGGCTCACCGTCATCGACCTGTCCGAGGGCGCCGTCGCGCACGACCTGCTGCGGCTCGCCGCCGACCGCGGCGACGACCCGCTCGTCTGGGTGCTGCCCGCCGACCTGCCGCGCCTCGACATGTCGCGGGGGCTGAGCCCGGAGGCGCTCGCGGACGTGCTGTCGCTGGTGGTGAGCGCCGGCGAGGAGGAGGGCGGCACCCGCGACCTGTCGTTCGACAACTCGATCCTGGAACGGCTCATCGAGGTCCTCGGGCCGGACGCGACGATCCCGCGGATCACCGCGGCGCTGCGCGTCCTCGCCCAGGTCGGCGACCCGCGCGACGACCTGCGCAAGGGCCTGCTCACCGACGAGCAGCTGGAGCGGGTCGCGACGCTGTTCGGCCGGGACGCCACCGACCGGATCGTGGTCCGCCGCGCGTGGGCGCTCGAAGCGCAGCTGCGCAAGCTGGAGAAGCTCGCGACGGAGCCGGTGGGGCTGCCGCCGTCCCGGCTGCACGTCGTGTCGATGGACCGCCGCGCCGGGGTCCTCACCAACCGGATCCTCGGCACCTACGTGACGACGGCGCTGACGCACCGCATCCGCGAGTCGCCGCCCGGCGGCCGCTGGGACCACACGCTGTTCCTGTGCGGCGCCGAGAAGCTGCGCGGCGACGTCCTGGACCGGCTCATCGACGCCTGCGAGGCGACCGGGACGGGGCTCGTCCTGATGTACCGGTCGATCCCGCGGCACGTCCGCGAGCGCCTCGGCCGCCGGGGCCACGCGGCGGTCGGGTTCATGCGGCTCGGCAACCCCGAGGACGCCCGCGTCGCCGCCGAGCACATCGGCACCGACCAGCCGCTGCTCGTCGCGGAGATCACCGACTCGGCGGGCGAGACGCTGTTCGACGTGGCGGGGGAGAGCTACGCCAGCACCGTCGCCTACGCCCGGCCGCGCGGCGACGGCCTCACCGACCCGGTCTGGTCGCCGCTGCCCGCGCCCGCCGCCGACGACTCCGTGCTGGTCGAGGGGATCAGCTCGGCGACGGCGTGGGGCCGGACGGTCACCGCCGGGGGCGGCGCCGAGAAGCAGCGGTTCCGGGAGCTGCTCATCGAGCCGCCGCAGCTGCAGGAGCTGCCGCCGACCGCGATGGTGTTCACCCACTCCGGCACGACGGGCCGCCGCATCATGCTGGTGGACGCCAACCCCGGCATCATCACGCTGCCGACCGCGCACTCGATGGAGTTCGAGGAGTACCTGCGCGAGCAGGAGGCCCTGGAACGCGCCGCCGCCGAGGAGCCCCAGGACGCGCCCGCCGACGCGCCCGCGCCCGCCGACGCGCCGCCGTCCCCCGCACCCGTGCGCGACGAGGAGCCGCCCGCGCCCCGCGCCCGGCACGCCCTCCCACGCGGCGGCACCCGCTTCCCGCCCCTCAAACCGAACGGCCGCCACAAGGGCTCTCGCTGACGTGCGCTGGCGCGGTGCGGGGGCGGGGGGAAGGATGGTCGGGTGACGTTCCCCCCTGGTTCCATGCCGCCCGGTATGCCCCCGTACGGACGGGGGGCGGGGATGCCGCCCGGCGCGCCGCCGCCCCGGATGGGCGGAGCGGGCCGCGGTGCCGGTGGTGGTGCGGGCGGCGGCGCCGGCGGCGAGTGGGGCGGTGAGGCGGTCGCGCTGCCGGGGCCCTGGTACCGGATCCAGGCGATCCCCGCGCCGCAGCGGAACGCGTCCGCCGAATGGGACTTCGTCAGCGTGCTGCCCGCCGCGCTGTCGGCGGCGCGGCGGAGCCGCCCGTTCGTCGTCGGATGGCTGTCGGCGGGCGGCGGCGCCCCGCTGGAGCTGATCACCAACGCGGGCCCGATCGGCGCGCCCGGACCGGACGGTGAGGCGCAGGGACTGCTGTTCCCGAGCGGCGCCCGCGGCGTCCGGGTCGGCGACGGCTGGCTGCGGCAGGCGTCCCGGATGGCCTGGACGCGCTGCCCCGGACGCCTCGCCCCGCAGGTCGGCCCCACCCTGCCGGACGGCGGCAGGGGCGGTCCCGGCCTGTTCGAGGCGACGCTCGTCACGCTGATGGAGCGGCCGTTCGCCTGGTTCGTGGTCGCCGAGCCGTGCGACGAGCGGCTGATCGACACCGAGATGCGCGAGCTGCACCACGAGCTGCGGATGCTGCGGCGCGGCGAGGACGAGCAGGCCCGGCTCGCCGTCGCCCGCGCCGACCAGCGGCTCGCCGAGCTGGACGCGTTCCGCGAGGCGGGGCTCTGGCAGGTCCGGGTCGTCGCGGGCGCGGCGACGCAGGAGGAGCTGGGGCAGATCGCGCCGGTCCTCGTCGGCTCGATGGAGCTCGGCCACCACCCGTACCGGCTGCGGTCGGGGCACGGCAGCGGCACGTTCGACGAGATGCTGCGGCCCGCCGCGGAGCCGGCGCCGCTGCGGCCCGGGGCCGAGCCGGAGCAGCGGTTCCCGTTCGTCGCGACGGCGGGCGCGCTCGCCGCCCTCGCGGGCCTGCCGCGCCGCGAGGTGCCGGGCCTGCGCGTCCTCGACGCCGGGTACTTCGACGTGACGTCGGAGACCGACGACGCGCCGGCCCGGCGCCCCGAGGCGCGGATCGAGCTGGGCGCGATCCTCGACGGCCAGGACCGGCAGGTCGGCACGTTCACCGTCCCCCGCTCGACGATCAACCGGCACGTGTTCGTGACGGGCGCGACCGGCGCGGGCAAGTCGCAGACCGTCCGGCACCTGCTGGAGCAGCTGACCCGCGCGGGCGTGCCGTGGCTGGCGATCGAGCCGGCGAAGTCGGAGTACGCGGCGATGGCGGGCCGCATCGAGGACCTCGGCGGCCCCGTCACGGTGGTGAACCCGTCCGACCCGGCGTCGGTGCCGCTGTCGGTGAACCCGCTCGCGCCCGAGCCGGGCTACCCGGTGCAGGCGCACATCGACATGGTCCGCGCGCTGTTCCAGGCCGCGTTCGACGCCGAGGAGCCGTTCCCGCAGATCATGGCGCAGGCGCTGCAGCGCGTCTACGAGACGAACGGCTGGGACGTGGTGACCGGCGCGGGCGTCCCCGGCTCGCTGATCGAGCCGGCCGTCCCGACGCTGGAGCAGCTGCAGAACGCCGCGCTCCAGGTCATCCAGGACGTCGGGTACGGCCGCGAGCTGATGGCCGACGTGCAGGGGTTCGTGGACGTCCGGCTCCGCTCGCTGCGGATCGGGTCGGCCGGCCGGTTCTTCGAGGGCGGGCATCCCGCCGACATCGGCGGGATGCTGCGCGACAACATCGTCCTGGCCATCGAGGACGTCGCGAACGACGAGGACAAGGCGTTCCTCATGGGGACGCTCATCATCCGGATCGTCGAGCACCTGCGGATGCGGGAGCGGCGCCGCGACCGGTCGGACGGCCCGGCGCTGCGGCACGTCATCGTCATCGAGGAGGCGCACCGGCTGCTGCGCAACCGCGGCCCCGAGCGCGGCAGCTCGCACGCCGTCGAGCTGTTCGCGGGGATGCTCGCGGAGATCCGCGCGTACGGCGAGGGCATCATCGTCGCCGAGCAGATCCCGACCAAGCTCGTCCCCGACGTGATCAAGAACACGGCGCTGAAGGTCGTGCACCGGCTGCCCGCGCACGACGACCGGCACCAGGTCGGCGCGGCGATGAACCTGGACGCCGACCAGTCCCGCGAGGTGGTGTCGCTGCGCCCCGGCGTCGCGGCGGTGTTCGCCGACGGGATGGACCGGCCGCTGCGCGTCCGCGTCCCGCTCGGCGAGGGACGCGAGGCGGAGCTGCCCGGCCCGCCGCCTCCCGTGGACGGCCGCCGGTCCGCGGCGTGCGGCTGCGAGTGCCGGTCCGGGCGCGCCTGCACCCTCTACGAGCTGCGCGAGGCCGACCTCGTCGCGGGCCATCCGGACTGGGCGTGGCTGCGGCTGTGGGCGGACACCCTCGTCCTCGCGCACGTGGTGAACCGGCCCGTGCCCGCCGTCCCGCCGGAGCTGGGCCGGGCCTGGTCGCGGCTGGCGCCCCGGCTCCGCGAGTGCGCGCTCGCGACCGTCCTCGAAGGCGCCGTGACCCGCCGGTCATGGGCGCTGCGGACCGTGTACCCGCCGTCCGACCTGACCGCCACCGCCGCCGGCGCCGCGCAGAAGCTCCTCGGCGGCGGCGCCTCCGGTGCCGCGCCGGGCCCCACCTGGGTGATCCCGCAGGTCCGCTGGCTGCACGAACTCGACCGGCTGTTCCCCTACGGCGGGGGCGTCCCCGACAAGCACGCCCCCGCTCCGCCGCTGGACTACCAACTGCCCGGTCTCAAGCAGCCGCCGCAACCGAAGTTCGGCCACCGGCTGCGCGCGCTTCGCCGCCACCCGCTGTCCATGGAACTGGACCGCAACCGCCCCCTCGCCATGACCGCGCTGGAAGGCGACGACGAGCACGCGGGCTTCTACGCGGACCTCGCGGTCGTCGCGATCGGCCTCCCCGAGGACGAGCAGATCGAGGACGCCGCCCGGACGATGGGCGTCGAGGAGTGGCTGGAACCGGTGCTGAGCTGGCCGGAACGCTTCGTCGAGCCGTTCGCCGACCCGTCCGCCGGCCTGCCGTTCCTGTCCCGCGAGCCCGAGCCCGAGCCGGGCGGCGCCGACGGCGGGTGAGCCGTCCACGACGATGCGATCACGATCCGGTGATATCTCACCAGAACCCCGCATGCGTCGCTAGATTCTTTCTCCGGACCGGCCCGCCCACCCGCGCGGAGGGAGCGGCACATGGACCCGCAGACCGACGACCGGACCCGCTCCGGCGACACCGGCGGCCACCCGCGGCCCGTCCCGCGGCCCTTCTTCCGCCACGCGCCCGAGGCCGCCGACCCGTCCGGGCAGCCGCTGCAGAGCGCCACCCGCTACCTGTCGGCCGCCGTCTACCTGGACCGGCGGCTCTGCGACCGTGTCATCGCCGAGTTCCTGGACGACGAGCACCGCGCCGTCGTGCCGTCCTTCGGCTTCGACCTCGGCCCGGTGATTGTGCGGCGTCGAGGGTGTGCGGCGTCGAGGGCGTGCCGCCTCAGGAGCGTGCGGCGGGGGACAGGATCAGGAGCAGCCACACCTGCATGCCGCACGGTGCATGCCGGCGACCACGATGCTTCGGCGTCGGCCCGGCGCGCGGTGGTGCGCGCGGCCGTTACGCCGTTGGACCGTCAGATGTTGTCGCCGTCGCGGGTGGGGAGCCCGGCCTGCTGGGCGATGGGGGTCCAGTAGGTGATGAACTCGTTCTTCGCGTTCGTCGCCTCCTGGTTCACGTCCGCCACCTCGTCGTCGGACGGGCAGCCGGGCGCGACGTCCAGGTAGCGCTGGTTCGACTCGACCGACGCGCGCAGCGCCCGCACCAGCGCGTCCTTCATCGCGGTGCCGTTGTCGAGCGCGCTCACGTCCAGCGCGTTCGCCTTGTCGAGCTGCGTCTGCCGCTCGTCGTGGATGCGCTGGAGGCCGTCGGTCGGGCAGCCCTCGGTGACGACGGTGCCCAGCTCGGAACGGGTCCCCGCCATGTCCTCGATCAGGGCGTCGACCGTGCGGGCCTGCGCCGTCATGTCGGCGCTGGGCGAGCCGTCGGGGGTCGGGGAGCCGTTCGGGCTCTCGTCGTCGGTCGTGACCGGCTGGCCCGCCGGCGAGGACGCCGGTCCGGCGACGGACCTGGCGGGCTTGCCCGGCCCGCTCGGCCAGAACACGATGCCGAGCGCGACCACGACGAGGAGCACCACGCCGGCCGCGATGAGGAAGTACAGCGCGTTGTTCCTCTTCGGCGGCGCCGGCGGCTGCCAGATGGCGGGCTCGGCCCACGGCTCCGGCCCGA
This sequence comes from Actinomadura sp. RB99, assembly GCF_014706005.1. Lineage (NCBI taxonomy): Bacteria > Bacillati > Actinomycetota > Actinomycetes > Streptosporangiales > Thermomonosporaceae > Actinomadura > Actinomadura sp. RB99. Next base: position 37,671 of record NZ_JABMCA010000075.1, read on the forward strand.
GCTGCGTCGACCGCTCGGCCCAGGGCTCGGGACCGAGCGGCGTCGACCGCTCGTCGGACGGCGGCATCGGGGTGGTGTAATCCGCCGGTGGCGGCCACTGCCCCTGGTCCGGCGCGTCCGGTACGGGGACCCACGGAGGCGGCAGCGGCTCGGCGGGCCCGGCGCCGAACCCGGACGGGGGCGCGCCGGCGGGCGGCGGCTCGAACGGGTTCCCCTGGCCGCCGGACGGAGCGGGCGGGACGCCGTAGTCGCGCGTCGCCTCGTCGTCCCGGGACGCGTCGCGCGCGGTCTCCTCGCTCGCGGACAGCGTGTGGCCGGGACCGTCCGGCGACGCCGGCCGCACCGGCGCGTTGCAGCGCGTGCAACGGGGGAGCGCCGGATTGGTGTCGCTTCCGCAGCCCGGACACCGCATAACAGCCCCTTACCCCGTGAGGTGCATCGGTGACAAGATACTGCCCCGCCCGCGCTAACGGACGGCCCCTCCGCGGGTCGCAACCCGGTTGTGATCGGACGGTCACGCCCGCGCACGGGCCGTGCGGGCCGCCGGGGCGGGCGCGGGCGGGCGCCGGACGGCCCGCCGCGCCCCGCCGGTCAGACCCGCTGCCAGCTGCGCACCGGCTGCCCGGTCTTCCTCGCGACCGGGTTCCACAGCGCGACGAACCGCTGCTTGGCGAGCGTCGCGCGGCGCTCGCCCTGCGCGCGTCCCGGCACGTGCGCCGCGTCCGGCTTCGGCTTGCCGTGGCAGTGCGCCCGGCTCCGCTGCGCCCACTGCAGCAGGAGCTGGTCGACCTGCAGCGACGCCTGCAGCGCCTGCGCCAGCGACGTCCGCAGCTGCTCGCCCTTCGTCAGCTGGCCGACCTTGAGGTTGCGGGTCCGGTTCAGCTGGTTCTGGCGGCGCTGGACGGCGTTCTGGAACCCCTGGACCGCGGCCGGCAGGTCCTTGCAGCGGCCCGCCCGCCCGAGCGCCCCGGCGAGGACGCGGCGCGCGTCGACGCTCGCGTCCAGCACCGCGCTCATGGCCTCGGCCTGCTGCTTCTCCGCGTCGCTGATCTTCTCCTTCTGCGCCACCGGCTGGCTGGACGACTTGGCGGCCTTCGGGGACGCCTCGTCCTTGCCGCCGGACGGCCACGCGACGAACGCGACCGCGGCGAGCGCCACCGCGACGAGGGCCGCGACGCCGATCAGCAGCGGCTTGCTCGTCCCGCCGCCGGAACGCGCCCGGCCCGGCGGGTAGCCACCGGGACCGCCCGGGCCGCCCGGGCCGCCCGGGCCGCCGGGGCCCATCTGGCCCATCGGCATGCCCTGGTTCCCTAACGGCATGCCCTGGTTCATCGGGTCGCCGTAGCCGCCGGGCTGGCCGAACCCGCCCGCCTGGCCGAACCCGCCGGGTCCGCCGGGGCCCATCGGGGGAGCGCCCATGACGGACGTGCCGCCCGGCTCCATCCGGGTCTGGTCGAACCCTCCGCCGCCGGAGCCGAAGTCCATCCTGGTCGGGCCGTCGAGCGGCGCGCCGCCCATCGGGCCCGCGCCCATCGGACCCGCGCCCATAGGGCCGCCGGGGGCGATCTGCGTCGCGTCCGCGTCCGGCATCGGCGGCGTGCCGAGCGGCGGCGTGCCGGCGGTCGGCAGCGGCGCGCCCCACCCCTGGTCGGCGGGCGGCTGCTGGGAACCGTAGATCTGGGTGGCCTCCGCCGCGTCCTGCGGGTCGGGCTTGCGCGGCTGGGCGAACCACGACTCCGGGACGATCGACTCGACGGGCGGCGGCTCCGCCTCAGGGGCGAGCGACCCGCCGGGGAACCCGCCGGGCGGCAGCGCAGGCGCGCCGGGCGCGGCGCCCAGCGCCGGCTGCTGCCCGTTCGCCTGCGACAGGCCGTTCGCCTGGCCGTTCGCGCCCGCCTGCTCGGAGGCCCACGCCGCCTGCGGCGGCGCGCCCGCGCCGTTGACGCCGTTGACGCCGTTCACCCCGTTCGCGGGGCCGTTGCCCGCGGGGAGCGCGGGCATGCCGCCGGTGGGCGTGTAGCCCTCCTGGTCCGGGTCGAACGTCCACGTCGCAGTGGACTCGGGGTCGGAGGGCGCCGGGTCGGCGGACGCCCACGCGGGCGTCGGCGGCGGTGGCACCATCATCGTCTTCTCGCCGAGGCCCGACCTCTCATCGAGCGCGGCGGCGGCACCGTCCTGGACGGGCGCCGGAAGCGGACCGACCGAGTACACATCGATCGGCGCGTCGCAGTTCGAACACTTGCCGAGCGTCCCGGGCGTGTGAGAACCGCACGTCGGACACTGCATCGCTCTGACCTCGCCTTGTCGCCGCTTGCCACGCCTGCGCATTCCGGCCCGCCGGCTCGGGCGGGCTGCCCTTCCCCGCAAACCGGCAGGGCTCCCGACAAAAGTAGTGGGTGATGTCGTTCTAGGGCGCGTGGATGGGAATCTGGACTCACCGCTGACGGGCTCGCACCGAATCACGACAGCTCGGTACCGGTCAAGATTGCCGCCGGTGGTTTACCGGAACGCCTGTGAGGCTGCTCACATCTTAGGGCGGACGGCCGCGCGCCGCCGGAGAACCGCCCGCACCGGCCGCCGCAACACGCCCGGCGCGCGGCGAGCGCCGCGCGCAGCGGCTAGGCTCGGAGCGGTTCAGGGCGCACTTGAACAAGACAGGCGCATCCAGAGAAGACGGAGTCCATGAGCGATCTTCCGCTGCGTTCGCAGCTGGCCGTCGCGCTCGGTCGTACGGCCGCCAAGATGTCCCGGATGGCGGGCCGCGGTGACGGCTCGGTGATCGGCGGGCGGATCGGCCTGCGCCTCGACCCCGAGCTGCTCACCAGGCTCGCCAAGGACCGCAAGCTCGTCCTCGTCAGCGCCACCAACGGCAAGACGACGACGACCCGGCTGATCACCTCGGCGATGACCCCGCTGGGCGAGGTCGCCACCAACGCGTTCGGCGCGAACATGCCCACCGGGCACGTGTCCGCGCTCGCGTCCGCGCCCACCGCCCGCTACGGCGTGCTGGAGTGCGACGAGAAGTACGTCCCGATGGTCCTGCGGGAGACCGGCGCGAACATCGTCGCGCTGATGAACCTCAGCCGCGACCAGATGGACCGCGCCGCCGAGATCTGGCTGCTCGCCGGCAAGTGGCGGCGCGCCCTGGAGGCGTCCCCGAACAGCCACGTCATCGCCAACTGCGACGACCCCCTGGTCACCTGGGGCGCGTCGTCCGCGAAGAGCGTCACGTGGGTCGCCGCGGGCCAGCACTGGCGCGAGGACTCCTGGTGCTGCCCCGAGTGCGGCGGCCCCCTCGACCGGCAGGACACCGACGAGGACAGCGACTGGGCGTGCCGGCAGTGCCACTTCCGCCGGCCCCGCCCCGACTGGGCGCTGAAGGGCGACCAGATCACCGGCCCCGACGGCCGCGCCTTCTCCCTCTCCCAGCTGTCCCTGCCCGGCCGCGCCAACCGGTCGAACGCGCTCATCGCGCTCGCGGTCGTCGCCCAGTTCGGCGTCCCGCCCGAGCAGGCGCTGCCGCTGCTGTCGCAGGTGCGGTCGGTCGCCGGCCGCTACACCACCGTCGAGCACCAGGGCCGCACGCTCCGGCTGCTGCTGTCGAAGAACCCGGCCGGCTGGCTGGAGGCGTTCGACGTCCTGCAGCCCGCGCCCGGCCCCGTCGCCCTGTCGATCAACGCGCAGGGCCCCGACGGCCGCGACACCTCCTGGCTGTGGGACGTCGACTACCGCATCCTGCGCGGCCGCCCCGTCTGGGTCGCCGGCGAGCGCCGCATCGACCTCGCCGCCCGCCTGGAGGCCGCCGACGTGCAGTTCACCCTGGTGGACGACATCGACCAGGCCGTCATGGCGGTGCCGCCCGGGCACCTGGACGTGATCGCCAACTACACCGCCTTCCAGAGCATCCGAACGAGGTACGGCCGTGTCGTCTGACCGCATCAAGATCGTCTGGATCTACCCGGACCTGCTCAGCACCTACGGCGACCAGGGCAACACCATCGTCCTGGAGCGCCGCGCGGCGCTGCGCGGCATCCCCACCGAGACCGTCAGCCTCCGCTCGGACGAGCCCGTCCCCGCCGACGGCGACATCTACCTGCTCGGCGGCGGCGAGGACCGGCCGCAGATCCTCGCCGCGCAGCGGCTGCTCGGCGACGGCGGCCTCGCCCGCGCCGTGCAGTCCGGCGCCGTGGTCTTCGCGGTCTGCGCCGGCTACCAGCTGCTCGGCCACGAGTTCGGCGGCGAGGAGGGCCAGCCCGTCCGCGGCCTCGGCCTGCTCGACATCAGCTCCGGGCGCGGCGAGCAGCGCGCCGTCGGCGAGATCGTCGGGGACGTCGCGGGCGAGCTGAACGTGCCGCGCATCACCGGCTTCGAGAACCACCAGGGCGTCACGCGGCTCGGCCCGAACGCCCGCCCGTTCGCGAAGGTCGTGCACGGCATCGGCAACGGCGACGGCTACGAGGGCGCCTACGCGGGCCGCGTGCTCGGCACCTACATGCACGGCCCGGCGCTCGTCCGCAACCCGGGCCTCGCCGACCTGCTGCTGCGCTGGGCCGTCGGCCACGACCTGCAGCCGATCGACGACTCATGGGCGGGCCGCCTCCGCGAGGAGCGCCTCGCCGCCGTCCTCGGCTGACCGGCCGGCAGCCCGCGAGTCGGGCCGGGCCGGGAAGGGGCCGGGCCGTCCGGCGGCGATCCGGTGAACGTTCGGTCAGGGGTCTGGCGGCGCGCCCGCCGCGCTGCCACCGTGGCGATCATGATCTGCTGCCGTCCCGGCCGCCGCGACCTGCTGCGCTGGAGCGCGATCGTGGCGGGGGCGGGCCTGCTGCCCGCCCTCGACCCGCCCTCCGCGCGCGCCGCCGGCACCGCCCGCCCGGTGAACCTCGAACTGGTGACGCTGACCGAGACGTCCGCCGTCCTCACCTGGTACACCGGCGTTCCCGGCACCGACGACGGGCTGGGGCGGATGCGGCCCGCCCCGTCCGACGCCGAGGTGCTCTACGGGACGCACCCGTCCCGCCTCACCCGCACGGCCCACGGGCCGTCCGGCACGCCGTACCACTACGTCGAACTCACCGATCTGGAACCGGGCCGCACCTATTACTACAAGGCGCGGTCCAACGGCGTCGCCGCCACCGCGACCGGGCTCGCAGGCGGCCAGGCGGCGGGTGTCCCGCAGGGGGACGTGTTCGCGTTCACCACGCCGCAGCCGCCGCCCGGCAGGCACCTCTTCTCCATCGCGCTCTGCAACGACCTGCACCTCGGGGAGACCGTCGCCGGGCTCATCGGGCAGCTCCCCTGGATCACGGGGATCTCGCAGGTGCCGGGCCACGCCCCCTACCCGGAGATCATGGCGAAGGCCCTGATCGCGGACGCCCGCGCGCGGGGCGCCAGCCACCTGCTCGCCGCCGGGGACGTCTCCAGCGAGGCGGCCCCTGCCGACCTGCACGGCGCGAAGAGCATCCTCGACACCTTCGGCACCTATACGCAGGACTATCTCGTCACCCGCGGCAACCACGACCGCGCTCACGAAGGCGCCGCCTACTCCACCTGCACGGTCGGCCGGTACCAGGGCAACGACTGTTTCCAGGACGCCTTCTTCCCGTCCGGTCCCAGCTATTTCGCCCATGACCTGCACGGGCTCCGCGTCATCGGCCTCGACACCTATGACAAGCCCGGGAACGGCGGCGACTCCGGTGGGCTGTCGCAGGAACAGCAGTCCTGGTTCGAGGCCGAACTCAAGAAGGACCCGGGCCGTCCGACGCTCGTCTTCGGGCACCATCCGCTCTTCACCGAGAACGACCCGCTGTCCGCCACCGGCGCCCATTCCCTCGACGCCGGGCAATCGCTGCGCATTCTCGGCGCCTATGCCCGCACCCCCGGAGTCTTCCTCCACCACGCCGGCCACACCCACCGGAACCAGCGGTCGGTGTTCCCGCTGGCGCCGAAGGTCGTGCAGCAGGAGGTCGGCGCCGTCAAGGAGTACCCCGGCGGCTTCACGCTGCTCCGCGTCCACAGCGGCGGCTACGCGCTGAACTTCTACAAGACCCGCAGCCCGGAAGCCCGGGCATGGAGCGAGCGGAGCCGGCAGGAACTGTCCGGGCTATGGCCGCAACTGTCCCTGGGCAACCGCGTCACCGACCGCAATTCCGTCGTTCCCCTTGACCTTTCCGGACTGGTATCCGCAGGCTGACGCGGCCTGTGGCGCGTACGTGAACGTTCGGTGACACGACTCCCGGAAAGGCGAGCCGGGCACGTACGCTGGCCGTACTGGCGACGTTTTCGGGGGATCTCGTGCCGACACGCGGTTGGCTGAGCCGGATCGACGAGGCGTCCGGCACGCTGCTGATCGGCGTCGCCATTGTGGCGGGCGCCGCGGTCGCCCTGGGATTGCTCGCCTGCGTGGTCTTGGTCTTCGCCGGAGTCGTGCACGCCCTGATTCCGTACTGGGCCTATATCCTCGCGGCGTTCGGCCTCCTGGTCGTCCTTCCGCTGACCGTCAGCGGCATCCGGAACTCCGGGCGTTCGCCGGAGCGGAAGACACCGACCGAGCCGCCGCGCCGGGGACCCTCCGCTTCGTCTTACCTGGGGGCGTCCGGCTGGGACGCGCCGCCCAGACGCCACAGCGGAACGTCCATCGACTGGCACACCGCCACGTCCTATTCATGCCGCCGCTGCGGACACAACTGGACGTCGCACGGGCGAGGCCAGGGAAGCTGCTCAGTGGAAGGACCGCCCTACACGACGGAGACCACCGTCGGCTGGGAAGGCGACATCATCCAGACCGAGAGCGGCACCCCGTGCGGATGCAGCCGGTACGAGGGCATCGAGCCGTCATGACGTGGCTGCGGAAGATCGACGAAGCGCTGGGCCGGCTGTTCCGTGTCCTCGCGGTCGTCGTCGTGGTGGCGGGCGCGCTCGGCCTGCTCGCCTCCGTCGCCCTGATCGTGGCCGGGCTGTTCAAGATCTCCCCCTTCCTCTCGCTCGGGGCCGTCGGGGTGGTGAGCCTGCTGTTCTACCTGGCGCGCAACACGGAAGGCGGCCCTCCGACCGAACCCGGGCAGCCAGGCGACTGGTATTAGCGCTCGTCCTCGGTACGGGAGCTTCCGCGCGCCTGATCTCTTCGCGCCTGATTTCTTTGCGCCTGATCTCTTCGCGCCGTCTCGCAGGTCGGTCTCCGAAGACCGGAGGAGACGACCCATGGCCTACCGGCAAGGCGGCCGCTGCCTGCTCGGAACCGAGAGCAGGCGTGCCCGCCGCTGCCTCGGCGAGGAAGGCGGCGCCGCCTGCGTCGCCAGGGCCGCACACCTCGAGATGTGGGCGGCCCGCGTCGCGTTGGGGCCTATGTGGGTAGGCGGCCTAGGCTTTCAGACACGCCTGCCAGGAATAGTCAACCTCTGATCATCATCATCGTCTTCGTTGCCGGTGTGAATGGAATTTTAGAACGAACTGTTTGAATGTTGAATCGCTTTGAGTTGGGGGTGGAAGGAGGCATCGCTGCGAGGTTGAAAGGGTGTTCGGGTGGTGGGGTGGCGCTTGCGTACGGGGCCGCCCCTCCAAAGTCAAGGGCGCCTTCGGCGTCGCTTCGCGATGGACTTCGTCCACCCTTGACTTTGGAGCCTCTGCGGCCCCTGGGCAGGTGTTGGGGGCAGGCTCCGCCTGCCCCGCCCCCGGGTCGCGCCACCCCACCACCCCCTCCATCAGGTACCGAGGGACGAGACTACTCCTTCCGCGAGGTACGAAGATCGACAATAGGCCACGCGACCCGGCATCCTTTCCCGCCCGAAAAATACCGAGAAGAATGTGGCCCGAACGGCCTTGAACGGCCTCGAATGTCAGTCACACAGGGTACTATTTACGTATGCAATCAGTGACGGTCGAGCTTGAGGCCGCGTCCACCATGGAACTGGTGAACGCGCTCTCAACCATCGCCACTGAACTCGCATCGCGAGAAGCCCCCGAATCAGCGGCCGCGTGCCTGGAACTCACCGAAACCCTGGTGGCAGCGTCCGATCTGCAGGAAAGCGTCCTCGCCGGATTCATCGGCCGAGTCGACGCCGCCGGAGAGCACGCCCGGTGGGGATATCCCTCCACCCAAGCATGGCTGCGATCGCGACTCGGCATGCGCGACAGCCGCGCCAAGGAGCGCCTCACCCTCGCCCGACAGCGCCACCGCCTACCGGAAGTCTGCGCACGGCTCGCAGCCGGGGACCTGTCCTACGGCTACGCCGCCACCGTCGCCGACTCGGTCGCCCGCCTCGACGACCACGACTGCGCCGAAGCCGAGACAATCCTCCTCGGCTTCGTCGACCAAGGATTCTCGGCCGGGAAGGTCGCCGCGTTCGGCCGCCGCATCCGCGACCTCATCGCCGAACGCGACGACACAGAAGAAGCCCCCGACGAGGACACCAAGCGCGGCTACGACAAGTCCTGGCTAACGACCA
>NZ_JABMCA010000076.1:0-46094 GCF_014706005.1 Actinomadura sp. RB99
TCAAAGAAATCCCCACCACCCCCGAAGAGATGGCACGGGGCGACCCGGCCGAACCGGCCAGGTCGATAAAGGCACTGGCTTTTAACACGCTGTTGAGTTCTCAAGAAACGGACACCCACCGTGTGAGATCCGCTTTCGCGTTTCCCGCTCCGGGGCGACTGCTCTTACTTTATCAGATCCGCTCGGAGTGTCAATTTCCGGGCTTTTCCGATTGCCTTTCCGGTCCGCTTGCGCGTCCCTTCCGGGCGGTGTTGCCATTTCACCAGATCCGGCGCGATTTGCAAAATCGGCCCTTACCGATGCCATCACCGCACGGCTGACACGGCGAAGCCGCGTCGGCTGCTGAGTGGTGGTTTCCCCGTCGGCCGGCCGCCAAGAGGGCGTCCTGCATCCGTGAGGGGGACGAGGGGTTAACTTACGTGGTCCGCGGAGCCTCGTCAAATCGACACGCTCCAGCGCCGGTGCGGGGACGCCCTGCTCCCGGGTGCGGCGCGCTGAGCAGGGTCGATGCGCACGGGGCGAGCGGGACGGGGCCGTCGCCGGAATGTCCGCCGCCCTCCCTACGCTCTAGCGATCACCCAATGAGAGGACGGATATGACCGACAATGAGCGCGCTCTGGTGCTGGGCGGAGGCGGGGTCGCGGGCATCGCCTGGCTGAACGGGCTGCTGTTCGGGCTCGCCGAGGAGGGCGCGGACGTGACCGGAGCCGACCTGCTGGTCGGCACGTCGGCGGGCTCCGCGGTGGCGGCGCAGGTCGCGAGCGGGCGGCCGTTGAAGGAGCTGTACGCGCGGCAGGCGGACCCGGCTTTGCAGAACCGCGAGCTGGTGCCGACCGGGGTGTCGGTGAGCACGGTCATGGAGACCTGGATGCAGCTCGCGTACGAGAACGAGGGCGATGCGGCGGCGGTGCGGCGGGGGCTCGGTGCGCGGGCGCTCGCGGCCGAGACCGTGACGGAGGCCGAGCGGCGCGCGGTGATCGAGGAGCGGCTGCCCTCCCATGAGTGGCCCGCGCGGAAGTTGCTGGTGACGGCCGTGAACGCGCTGACGGGCGAGCTGCGGGTGCTGGACCGTGACTCGGGCGTCGGGCTGGTGGACGCGATCGCGGCGAGCTGCGCCGTCCCGATGATCTGGCCGCCGGTGACGATCGGCGGCGTCCGGTACGTGGACGGCGGGGTGCACTCGGCGAACAACCTCGCTCTGGCCGCCGGGTACGAGCGGGTCCTGCTGCTCGCGCCGATGGACGACCCGACCCTGGACGACGAGATCGGCGCGGTGAAGGCCGCGGGCGGTCAGGTCAAGGTGATCCGTCCGGACGAGGCGTCGACGGCGGCGTTCGGCGCCGATCCGCTGGACCCGTCGACGCGGACGCCGGCCGCGGGCGCGGGGCTCGCGCAGGGCAGGGCGGCCGCGGCGGAGATCGCCGCCTTCTGGAACTGACCGGCCGACGGTCCGCGGCGGCCGGCGGGAGCCGCCGCGGACCGCGGCACGGTCAGGAGGTGGTCGCCGGTTCCGCGGGCGGGACGGCGGCTTCCTCGTCCTGCGGGGGCGTGCGCGTGAAGACGTTGAACACGAGGTTCAGCACGATCGCGCTGATGCTGCCGATGGTGATGCCGCTGTTGAGGATCGCCGCGACGTCCTTGGGCATGTTCTCGCCGAACTGCGGGACGACGGTGGGCAGCAGCGCGAGCGCGATGCTGACGGCGACGACGAGGGCGTTGCGCTCCTGGCGGAGGTCGACCTTGCCGAGGGTCTGGATGCCGACGACGGCGACCATGCCGAACATCGCGACGGCGGCGCCGCCGAGGACGTCCGGCGGGATGGACGCGACGTAGGCGGCGGCCTTCGGGAACAGACCGAGGACGATCATGACGGCGCCGGCCGCCACGACCACGAACCGGCTGCGCACCCCGGTGAGCCGGACGAGCCCGACGTTCTGCGCGAAGCACGTGTAGGGGAAGGCGTTCAGGGAGCCGCCGAGGAAGGTGGACAGGCCGTCGGCGCGCAGCGCGCGGGTGATGTCGGCGTCGGTGACGTCCTTGCCGACGATCTCGCCGGTGGCCTTGGAGTCGCCGACGGTCTCCACGACGGTGACCATCATGACCAGCAGCATCGCGATGATCGGTCCGATGTGGAAGGTCGGGGCGCCGTAGTGGAACGGGGTGGTGACGCCGAACCAGTCGGACTCGCCGACCTGGTCGAAGGCGGTGTCGCCGAGGGCGTAGGAGACGACCGTCCCGCCGACGAGGCCGAGGAGCACGGCGATGCTGCTGAGGAACGGCCGCCGGAGCCGGTAGAGCACGATGATGAACAGCAGGGTGCCGCCCGCGTACATGAGGTGCTTCCAGCTGCCGAAGTCCTTGCCGGCGGCCTTGGCGGCGGCGCCGCCGGCGGCGTCGGTGAGCGCGTTCGGCAGCAGCACCAGTCCCATGATCGTCAGGACGGTGCCGGTGACGAGCGGCGGGAAGAACCGCAGCACGCGGCCGAGGAACGGGGCGGCGACCAGGGTGACCAGGCCGGCGGTGATGGTGGCGCCGTAGATCGCGAGGAGCCCGGCGGTGGCGTTCTCGGCGCCCTGCCCGATGGCGATCATCGGTGCGACGGCGGTGAACGTGACGCCCTGCACGATGGGCAGCCGGATGCCGATCCTCCAGACGCCGAGCGACTGGATGATGGTGGCGATCCCGCAGGTGAACAGGTCGGCGTTGATCAGGTAGACGAGCTGCTGGGGGGACAGCCCGATGGCGCCGGCGACCAGGATCGGGACGACGACGGCGCCGGCGTAGAACGCCAGGACGTGCTGGAAACCGTAGAGGGCGAGCTTGGGGACGGGGAGCACCTCGTCGACGGGGTGCCGGCGCGGTCCTTCTTCGGGCATGCCTGCCTTGCCTTCCGGGGGTGGGTCCGACCAGGTGGACGCCCTGATCACGACGGCAGAAGATACCGGTTTCCGGATCTCGCGCCGTCGCCCGGCCCCACCCCTCGGGGCCGCGGCGGCTACGCGGGGTCAGTGAAGGCGGCCTCGCGCTTCTCGAAGTAGGCGCGGACGGCCTCGGCCTGGTTCGGCGAGCCGCGCAGCGCGCCGAGCTCGCGGGACTCCTCCAGGTACTGGCCGGCGAGGTCGCCGCCCTCGGCGGCGCGGTTGAGCAGGCGCTTGGCGGCGCGGATCGCGTCGGGGCTCCGGCCGGCGATCTCGCGGGCGAGGTCGGTGGCGGCGGCGCGCGGGTCGCCGGCGGTGCGGGTGGCGAGGCCGAGGCGGACGGCCTCGTCGCCGCCGACCATGCGCCCGGTGAAGGTGAGCTCCTTGGCGACGTCCTCGCCGACGAGGCGCAGGAGGGCGGCGGTGCCGGTCATGTCGGGGACCAGGCCCCAGCGGATCTCCAGCACCGACAGCTTCGCGTCCGGCGCGACGATCCGGATGTCGGCGCCGAGCGCGATCTGCAGGCCGCCGCCGAGGGCGTGCCCGTGGACGGCCGCGATGACCGGCTGCGGCAGTTCGTGCCAGGTGTGCACGGCCTGCTGGCCGAGGTTGGTGATGCGGCCGGGCTCGCGGTCGGTGATGTCGGACGGCGGCCCCTGGGACCGCTGCCCGCCGGAGGACCCGGCCCCGGAGCCGCCGCCGGACGGCGCGTCCCCGGCCATCGCGGCGAAGTTGGCGAAGTCGAGCCCCGCGCAGAACGCGCGGCCCTCCCCCGACAGGACGACGGCGCGGACGGACGGGTCGGCCGCGAGCGCGTCGCCGGTCTCCGCGAGCGCCTCGAAGGTCGCGAGGTCGAGGGCGTTCAGCTTGTCGGGGCGGTTGAGCCGCACGTCGGCGACTCCCTCGTGGACGTGCACGGTCACGCGGTCGGTCATGCCGGCCCCCTTCGTAAGTGCGGTCTTACTCGACCGATCATCTCAGGAGATGTCCTTGATGACCGCGTTGCCCGCGGCGGCGGCGCGGGCGTAGAAGCCGCGGAGGACCTCGACGTCCTCGGCGAGCCATCCCCTCGTGACCATGTCGCTTCCGTCGTGGTCGTGGAAGGAGTACGGGCCGATCTCCAGCAGCAGGGGGTAGCGCTCGCGGATGAGGGCATCGAAGTCGATCCCGCGCAGGTGGGCGTCGACGGCGCGCACCTCCGCGGGTCTGAGCAGGATCGGCGTGTTGAGGCGAGAGGTGCCGCCGGTCAGGACGAGTCCGCCCATGACGACGTCGCGGGCGGGCGCCGGGCCGAGCGGGACGCCTTTGGCGTCGTCGTCGTTCTCGCATCCCGTCAGCAGGATGTGGATCGCGTCCCAGGTGCGCGTCGTGTGCGCCGATTCCAATTCGCGGAGCGACTCGCCCCACGCGTCGTAGAGCCGGCGCAGGCCGCCGCGCAGGCCGTGCGGATGGTCGAGGAGCGCGTGGACCTCGGTCCAGTCGTGCCTGCCGAGCGTCATCCAGAAGCCCACGGCTGCCCCCGGCCGATCTCGTTCATGCCGGACATTGTGCCCGCCGTTGATCAGGTCACGGGAACGATTTCCGCGCGGGCCAGGCGGCCGCCCTCGATGTCGAGGAGGCCGATGGTGCCGTGCGGCTGCCGGCGCCGGTCCGTCGGCGAACCGGGGTTGAAGATCCGGACGCCGTCGCCGGTCTCGTCCAGCGGGATGTGGGAGTGCCCGAAGACGACGAGATCGGCGGCGGGGAACCAGCGCCGCATCCGGGCGGTGCGGCCGCGGGCCTGGCCGCTGTCGTGGACCATCGCGACGGCGAGCCCGCCGAGGTCGAGTTCGAGCCGTTCGGGGGCGCCCCACGCCGCGACGTCCGGGCCGTCGTTGTTGCCGAGGACGGCGTGGACGGGCGCGTACTCGGCGAGCTCGTCGAGGACGGACGCGACGCAGACGTCCCCGGCGTGCAGGATGACGTCGGCGCCCCGCAGGTGCTCGGCGACCCGCGGCGGGCACCCCTTCCAGCGCCGGGGCGCGTGGGTGTCGGAGACCACCACCGCTCTCACGCCTCCATTGTCCGACGGCGGGCGCCGGCGGCCCGCGCCGGGGTCGCCCGGCAGTGGCAGGCGTCGAGACCAGGGGCGCGATCAGGGGGCGGGGCGGACGTGGCCGAGCTTGTCGGGGTTGAGGACGGCGAACAGCCCCCGCACGCGGCCGTCGCGGACGTCGAACGCGGTGAGCTGCTCCTGGCCGTCGATGTGCGTCCAGAGCGCGGGCGCGCCGTTGGCCTCGACGATCCGGACCTCGCCGAAGCCGTAGCGGGAGCCGAGCCCGGTGATGAACGCGGCGATGGCGGCGCGGCCCTCGACGGGGCGGAGCGCGGCGCGGACCCTGCCGCCGCCGTCGTTCCAGGCCACGACGTCCTCGGCGAGCAGCTCGGTGAGGGCGGCGAGGTCGCCGCCGCGTGCGGCGTCGAGGAAGCGGCCGAGGAGCTCGGTGTGGTCGGCGGTGGACGGGCGGAACCGGTCGCGGCCCTCCGCGAGCCGTGCCGCCGCGCGGCGGTGGTGCTGGCGGCAGGTCGCGGCGGGGACGCCGACGATGCCGGCGATCTCCTCGTAGGGCAGTTCGAACGCCTCGCGCAGCACGAACACGGCGCGTTCGGGCGGCGACAGCCGCTCCATCATGTGCAGGGTCGCGTAGGAGAGGGTGTCGGTCATCTCGGCGGTCTCCAGCGGCCCGAACGCGGCGGCGGACACCGGTTCGGGCAGCCAGGGGCCGGGATAGGCCTCGCGGGTGACGCGGGCGGAGCGGAGCTGGTCGAGGGCGAGCCGCGACACGATCGTCACCAGGTAGGCGCGGGCGTTGCCGACCTCGGCGGGGTCGGTCCGGGTCCACCGCAGGTACGCCTCCTGGACGGTGTCCTCGGCGTCCCACATGCTGCCGAGCAGCCGGTAGGCGAGCCCGAGCAGCAGCGGGCGGTGCTCCTCGAACGCGCCGGCGGCGTCTTCTCGCTCGTCCATGCGGGCGATCATGCCGCGTCGCGGCCGGCGGCGCCCGCCCCGCCGGCCTCCATGCCGTGCACCCAGCTCGGGTGGCGGGGCCGCCAGTCGAGGCGGAGCCGGGCGCGGCTGTTGTCGGCGCCGCGCAGCCCGTTCATGAACGCCACGCCCCAGCCTCCGACGGCGAGCCGGGCGAGCGCGGCGGGAGCGCGTTTGGGCGCGGGCGCGTCCAGCATCCGGGCGTAGCGGGTGAGGAAGTCCGCCATCGTGACGGGCGTGTCGTCGACGATGTTCAGGGCGCCGGTGACGTCCTTGTCGAGCGCGGCGACGATCGCGGTGGCGGCGTCGTCGGCGTGGGTGAAGGACAGGACGGCGTGGCCGCCGCCGACCACCGGCACCTTTCCGGCGCGGACCTGGGCGGTGAACGACCCGTCGGGCGCGTAGGCGGACCCGGGGCCGTACAGGTGCCCGAAGCGCAGGACGAGGCCGCCGGCTTCGGCGGTCATCGTCTCGAGGTCGACGAGGGCGGCCAGGACGGGCGCGAACTGCTTGGGGGTGCGCTCGGTCCACAGCGGCGCGTCCTCGTCGGCGAGCCCGGCGGCTGGCCGGTAGGCGTAGGCGAGGCCCTGGGCGAGGACGCGGGCGGTCCCGGCGGCGCGGGCGGCGTCGTAGAGGTTGCGGGTGCCCTCGGTGCGCAGGCGGTTGGTGACCGCGAAGTCGCGGGCCAGGTGCTTCGGGTCGAGGGCGGCGGGGATGGCGGTGAGCAGATTGACGACCGCGTCGGGCGCGGCCTCGCGGACGGCGCGGGACACCGCGTCCCGGTCGAGCGCGTCGGCGGCGAGGGTGCGTCCGGCCGGGCCGTCCCCGGAGCGCGACAGGCCGATCGCCTCATGGCCGACGGCCTCGAGCAGCGGCATCAGCCGGCGGCCGATGACTCCGGTGGATCCGGCGACGAGAACGCGCATGACGACTCCTGATGTCCGTCCCGGCATGGGCCGGGAGAAGGTCGCTTACGGCATCAGGACGGGGCGGGTCCGCCGGACGTGACAGTCCCGGATGTGATTCAGGGCACATGACCGGATCCGGGTGATTTAGCCACTCCGGGATCTGGACACCGGTGGGAAACAACTGTAAGCGCGGTGTCATTACCCCCTGCTGACCTGCGGGGTTACGCTCGAAGTCCTCGTGAATCGTCCACGGGATCCGGCCGTACGCCCCCGGCCGCTCCGACACGGCGACCCAGCACCGCGAGGGTCAAGGGGGCGGCCGGGCACCGAGGTGGAAGACCACTCCCTTGCACCGTCCCGGAGCCCGGCCGCCGCCCCTGCCGGCTACGAGGTCAGGTAGAGCTTGCGGTCGAAGACGCCGGAGCCGGGGGTGCTCTCGCCGCGGCCGATGGCGGCGCCGCTGCCGGTGCCGCTGGACGGGCAGAGCCCGCTGCTGCCGGACTCGCGGACGAGCTGGATGGCGCTGGACTTGCCCTGGAGGTCGTCGTCGGGCAGCGGCCGGTTCGGGTTGTCGCGGTTGTAGACGTCGAACGTCAGCCCGTCGGAGCCGCCGGTGCGGAAGCCGTAGATGCACGTGACGGTGAGGCCGAGCACCTGGCCCTTCAGGGTGATGCGCAGGTCGCCGCCGATGGCGATGACGCCGTCGCGCCCGCCCTGCACGGGGGCGTAGCCGATCTGACCGGACCGGTCGGACACGCCGCCCAGGTCGAGGACGGTGGCGGGCGAGCTGAACCCGTTGGACGTGTGGCACGCGCCGATGGAGGCGGCGGTCAGCTCGCCGGCGCCGGCGGAGGTCGTGGTGCCCTGCATCTGCGCGCTGTCGCAGGTGCCGGTGACGTTCGTGCCAAGGAAGCTGGTGGAGAAGTTCAGCGTGCCGACGGTGGAGATCTGCCAGTTCCCGGCGTAGGGCGCGCCGGTGGCGGTGTCCTGGCGGATCGTGGTGGTCGCGGCGGACGCGGGGCCTGCGGCCAGCGCGAGCGCGGCGCACGCGACGGCCGCCGGTGCGGCGAGCCGGGCGAGTCGGGCGGGAGCTTTCACGGGGTTCCTCCTCGGAGAGGGTTTCCTGCGTCCGCGCGCGGGGGCGCCCGCGCGCGGCCCCCTGCGCGCGGCCCGCGGTTTCCCGCCGTGACCGCGCCGATCACTCCTCGTTCATACCCGAGTGATCCCGGAAAGGGTAGAGCGATCGAGAAAGAGACCCGCAATTCATAGGATTCCGATAAACGGACGCCGGAGATCGCTCATCCGGCCGCGAATCGGCGCTCGGCGAATGCCGGTTCCCACCGGAACTTATAACCGAAATCGGATTGGAACGATCACATGGCGGGAAATTCGGCGGATGTGCGGAATCCCGGTGGGAAGGCGCGCGGCCGGGCTTGGGAGGTAGTGGACGGACCCGGCCGCGCGCCTGGTCCGTCAGCGGAACGCCGGCGTCATCGCGTAGACGCGGTTGGGCTTGTTGTAGCCCACGAAGACGCGCGATCCGCGGCCCGCGGGAGCGACGGCGAGGCCCTCGCTCTCGCCCGTCAGCGGGATGGTGATCGTTTCCAGGATCGTGCCGGCACGGTCCAGCACGGTGATCGTGTTGTTGGTGTAGTACAGGACCTTGTCACCGGACATTTCCAAACCCTGCGGAACGCCCTGGTAACCGAGCGGGAACGTCGAGCGGACATTCCCGCCGAGGTCGGTGAAGGCGAAGACGAACGGGCCGTTGTCGCCCGGTCCGGCGTGGACGAGCAGCCCGTCGCGCCGGTCGTCCACGGCGACGAGACCGGAATTGCCGAGGGAGCCGAAATCGATGGTGCGGACGATGCGCGGCTCGCCCGTCCAGTCGACGACGTTGACCTTGGTCGGGTTGGTGCCGCCGCCGGTCGCGACGTAGAGCAGGCCGTCGGCGCCGCGGACGCTGATCTCGGCGGCGTGCCCGACGTCGAGCGGCGCGCTCTCCCTGACCTTGGTGCCGTCGGGGCGGTACTCGCGGATGACGCCCCGGCCGCCGCCGACGTCGAAGCCGACGAAGAAGCGGCCGCGGTGGTAGGCCAGGCCCTGCATGTTGCCGGTGTCGGGGACGTTGAAGACGAGCTCGAAGGTGTAGGAGCGTTCGGCCGCGGCGGCGGGGCGGGCCGTGCCCGCCAGCGCGGCGGCGCCGGCGAGCGCGGCGGCGCCCGCGAGGCCGAGGGCGGTGCGTCGGGTCAGCGGGGTGTCGGCGGGTAGGCGGGTCGGGTGCATCGTGCCTCCTCGTGGTGGGGGTCGCGCGGGGAGTCGGGGCGGCGGCCGGGGTCAGGCCGGTCGCGGCACGGTGAGGGCGCCGGGGTTCGCGCAGTGCAGGAGGGGCTCGCCGCGCAGGTGGCGGCCGACGTCCTCGGCGATGATGCGGGCGGCGTTCGCGGCGGTCTGCTTGCTGGCGCCCGCCAGGTGCGGGGTGACGATGACGTTCGGGGTGGTCAGCAGCCGCGACCCGGCGGGGATGGGCTCCTCGGGGAACACGTCGAACGCGGCGGCGAACAGGTGCCCGGACTCGACCGCGTCGCAGGCGGCCTCGTAGTCCAGCAGCGATCCGCGCGCGCAGTTGACGATGATCGACCCGGGCGCCATCGCGGCGATCTGCGCGGCGCCGATCATCCCGGTGGTCTGCGGGGTGGCGCGGGCGTGCAGGGAGACGATCTGCGCGCGCGCCAGCAGGTCGTCGAGCTGCACGAGTTCCGCGACGTCGGCGAGGTCGCCGAGATCGTCCAGGTACGGGTCGTGGACGAGGACCTTCGCGCCGAGCGCGGCCAGCATCCGGGCGACGCGGCGCCCGACCGCGCCGCAGCCGACGAGCCCGACGGTGCTGCCGAGCAGTTCGAAGCCGACGGCCTCGTAGCGGTAGTAGTCGCCGCGCCACTGGCCCGCGACGAGGTCGCCGTGGGTCTGCGGGATCCGCCGGACGGCGGCGAGGATCAGCGCGAGGGTGTGCTCGGCGGTGGCGCCGGCGTTGCGTCCCGGGGCGTAGCAGACGGCGACGCCGTGCTCGGTGGCCGCCTCCAGGTTGGCGTTGACGGGCCCGCCGCGGCTGATCCCGAACAGCTCCAGGTCGGGGCACGCCTCCAGGACGCGGCGGGTGAGCGGCGCCATCTGGGTGACGCAGATCCGCGCGCCGCGCAGCGCCTCGATGAGCCGCTCCTCGGTGCCGGACGCCTCGTCCACCTCGGCGACCCGCCCGAACGGCTCGACCGGCCACGGCAGCGTGAGCTCGGTGAACTCCAGGTCGCCGGGGGCGGCGGCGCGCAGCGCGTCGATGAACAGGCGGTTGCGGACGAACAGGTCACCGGCCGCCAGGACGCGGGTCGTCATTGCAGGCTCCAGGGAACGAGCGATCCTTCGATCGCGGTGTTGAACTCCAGGAGGGCGGCGTCGCCGTCCCGGAGCCGTATCTCGGTCAGTGCGCAGTTGCCCAGCGACGGGAACCGCCGCCGGTAGTCCTTGAGCGGCAGCCCCAGCAGCCGGCACAGCGCGAGGCGCAGCGCGGTGGAGTGCGCGACGACCAGGACGCGGCCGCCGGGGTGCCGTCCGGCGATGTCGTGCAGGCACGCGGTGAAGCGGCGCGCGGCAGCGGCCGGGTCCTCGCCGCCCGGCAGGTGGCCGGCGACGGGGTCGGCGCGGAAGGCGCGCAGCGCGTCGGGGAACGCGCGCTCCATCTCGTCGCGGGTGAGGCCCTCGCCGCGCCCGAAGTGCAGCTCGCGGAGCCGCGTGTCGACGACGGGGTCCGCGCCGATCGCCTTGGCGGACGGCTCGGCGGTGATCCGGGCGCGGCCGAGGTCGGAGCACCAGACGGCGTCGGGCCGGGCGGCCTCCGCCCACGCGCCGAGCAGCCGGGCCTGCTCCAGGCCGCGCCGCGTGAGCGCGACCTCGCTGGTGCCGGCGTAGCGGTTCTCGGCGTGCCATTCGGTCTCGCCGTGGCGGACGAGCACGAGGCGCGTCATCGGGCCGTCCTCTCGCGTGCGTGGTCGGCGGTGGGTGCGGGCAGCCACCCGCGCTTCTCCAGTTCGCCGACCATGCGCAGGTAGGCGTCGTCGAACCGGCCGGTGCTCCCCGGCCGCGGGTCGACGGTGGCCGCGACGGCGACCATGCGGGAGGCGACCTCGGCGACGTCCCGTCCGGCGGACGCGGCGAGGACGGCGGCGCCGAGCGCGGGCTCGGCCTGTCGGGGCAGCACGACGGGCCGTCCGAGGACGTCGGCGCGCAGCTGGCACCAGTACCGCGACTTCGCGGCGCCTCCGGTGAGGGTGAGATCGCCGCCGGTGGGGGCGCCGAGCAGGTCGAGGTGGTCGAAGCAGAGCCGTTCGATGAACGCGACGCCCTGCAGGACGGCGGCGTAGGCGTCGGCCTCGTCGCCGGTCGCGCCGAGCGTGAACCCGCGGGCGTCCGGCGCGACGAACGGGAACCGCTCCCCCGCGCCGACGAGCGGGTAGGTGAGCGCGGCGGCGGGTTCCCGCTCGGCGGCGCGGCGGTCGAGGCCGGCGAGGTCGCGGCCCGGGTAGTCGCGGGTGAGGGCGCCCGCGCCGGTGCTGGACGCGCCGCCGGGCAGCCACCGCCCGTCCGGCGCCTTGTGGGAGTACACGACGCCGAACGGGTCGTGGACGAGGTCGTCGGTGACGCCCTTGAGCACCAGCGTGGTGCCGAGGACGGAGTTCCACGAGCCGGCTGTGAGGCGGCCGGTGCCGAGCTGGGCGGCGCACCCGTCGGTGGCGCCCGCGATCACCGGCGTGCCCTCCGGCAGCCCGGTCGCCGCGGCGGCGTCGGCGCCGACGGTGCCGAGCGGGGTGCCGGAACGTTCCAGCTCAGGGAGCAGCTCCGCCGGGACGCCGAGCGCGTCGAGGACGTCCAGCGGCCACGCCTCGGCGACGAGGTCGGCGCCGGTCTTGAGGGCGTTGCTGAGGTCGGCGGCGACGGGCCGGCCGGTCAGCCGCCGGTTCACGAAGTCGGCCTGGTGCGCGAGGCGCGCACCGTCCGGCAGGCCGGGGGTGTTCTCCAGCAGCCACAGCAGCTTCGGCAGCGCCCAGGCGGGCTGCATGCGCTGGTAGCCGAGCCTGCGCCACACCTCGCCCCCGGCCTCGTCGATCCTCTCGACGGCGCCGGCGGCGCGGGTGTCGTCGTACATCAGCGCCGGGGTCAGGGGCCGCCCGCCGCGGTCGGTCAGCAGGACGGTGCCGGACGTGCCGTCCACCGCGACGGCCTGCACCGCGCCCGCCGGGACGTCGCGGAGCGCCTCGCGGCAGGCGGCGGTGACGGCCGTCCACCACAGCTCCGGGTCCTGCTCGTGGCGCGGACCGTCGCGCCGGCCCGACAGCGGCGCCGTCCCGCTGCCCGCGACCTCACCGGACGCCGTGACGGCCAGTGCCCGCACGCTTTGCGTGCCGAGGTCGATCCCGACCCACACGGGTTCGGCGCTCACCGCTCACCCCCGCGCTCGCGCATCGCGGCGAGCGTGGGCCACGCGGGCGCGGTCGCCCGCCGGATGTCCAGGAAGTCCTGGTACGCCTGCGCGTAGTGCGCGGCGCGCGCGGGATCGGGGTCGCAGACCTCGCCCGGCCGGACGTATCTGGCGGCCGCTTCCCCGGCGTCCTCGGCGCGGCCGGTGGCGAGCAGCCCGACGATGAACGCGCCGCGCGCGCCCGACTCGGCGTCGGCCGACCGGACGACTGGGACGCCCGTGACGTCGGCGAGCATGCCGAGCCAGAACGCGCTCGCGGAGCCGCCGCCGCTGACCCGCAGCTCGGTCGGGCGGGTCCCGGCCGCCTCCAGGCAGTCCCGGACCACCAGGCTGAGCCCTTCCAGGACGGCGCGGGCGAGGTCGGCGCGCTCGTGCTCGACGGTCAGGCCGTGGAAGGCGCCGCGCGCCCGCGGCTCCAGGAACGGCGCGCGCTCCCCGGCGGGCGACAGGTACGGCAGGAACACCAGGCCGCCGGCGCCGGGCGGGGACTGCGCCGCCAGCGCGGACAGCGCGGACGGGTCGTCGCCGAGGCCGAGCGTCCGGCGGGCCCAGTCGACGACCTGGCCGCCCGCGAGCGTCGGGAACGCCCGCAGCCACCGGTCCGGCAGGCCCATCGCGACCGTGAAGCCGGACGGCTCGCCGTCGAGGCGCGGCTCGTCCACGACCATCTCCGTGCACAGCGTCGTGCCGAGGATCGTGCACGCCTGCCCGACGTCGACCGCGCCCGCGCCGATCGCGGTGGACGCGATGTCGTAGGGGGCGAGGACGACCGGGATCCCGGCGGTGAGGCCGAGCGCGCCGGCGGCGTCGGGCGTGAGCGGGGCGGCCCGCTCGCCGTCGCCGAGCAGGTCCGGCAGCAGCGCCGCCGCCCACTCCATGCCGTAGAGGCGGAGCAGGTCGCGGGAGAACCCGCGCTCGCGGACGTCCATGAACGGCGCCGACGCGTCCGAGGAGTCCACCGCGATCCGGCCGGTGAGCCGGGAGAAGACCCAGCCGCCGCAGGTCAGGGACGCCGCGGACCGGGCGAGCCGGTCGGGGTCGTGCTCGCGCAGCCAGGTGAGGATCGCGTTGGGCAGCCCCGGGAACGGCAGCGACCCGTTCGCGCGGAACGCCTCGGCGATGACGCCGGAGCGCGCCCAGCCCTCGACGGCCGCGGCGGCGCGGCCGTCGTTCCACAGGATCGCCGGGCCGGTCGGCTCGCCGGCGGAGTCGACGAGCCAGCAGCCGTCGCCCTGCGCGGTGAGCGCGAGCAGGTCGACGCCCGCGCCCGCCGCCGCGACCCGGGCGGCGGCCTCGCGCACCGCGCCGGCCACCGCGTCCCAGACCTCGGCCATGTCCTGCTCGGCCCGGCCCGGCGCGGGCCGGGACACCGTCGTCGGCCGGCGGACGACGGCCAGTTCCGTGCCGTCCTCGGCGTATCCGACCGCCTTGATCATCGTGGTGCCCGCGTCGACGCAGACGACCGCCATCGGCTCTCCCGTGAGGTGCGGAAACAGGGTGTCAGGCGCGGCCGTGCGTCCGCCGCGACCGGCGGGCGACCGAATCCAGCGCCACGGCCAGCAGCAGCACCGCGCCGGTGACCATGAAACGGTAGGACGAGTCGAGGTTCAGCAGCGTCAGCCCGCTGGAGATCGACTGGATGACGACGATGCCGAGCAGCGCCGCGAACGCGTTGCCGCGCCCGCCGAACAGGCTCGTCCCGCCGATGACGGCCGCCGCGATCGCGTTGAGGTTCACGTCGCCGCCGCCGCTGCTCTGGTTCGACGCCGCCAGCCGGGCCGCCGCGAGGATCCCGCCGACGGCGGCGAGGGTCGTGCACACCACGAACGCCGAACTGTATACCGCCTTGACGTTGATGCCGGCGCGCCGGGCCGCCTCGACGTTGCCCCCGACCGCGTACACCGACTTGCCGTACTTCGTCCGGGACAGGACGTAGTGCGTCGCCAGCACGAGGCCGAGGAACAGCACGAACATCCAGCCGACGCCGCGGTCCCGGCTCAGGTACCAGACGGCGACCGCGAGGCCCGCCAACAGGACGGCGCTGCGCAGCACGAGCGTCTGCTCGGTGGTGGCGGGCAGGCCGGCCCTGCGGCGCGCCGCCGCCCGCGCGTGGCCCGTCCAGTACAGCGCGCCGGCGCCCACCGCGACCAGCGCGTACGCCAGCCACGCCGGGACGAAGTCGAGCTGCGCGAACGTCACCAGCCACGAGTCGAACGGCAGGTTGATCGAGCCCTTCGGGCCGAGGATCCACAGCTGCAGGCCGAGGAAGCCGAGCAGTCCGGCGAGGGTGATGACGAAGCTCGGCACGCCGAGCCGGTTGAACACCTGCGCGTAGAACCAGCCGATCAGGCAGCCCGCTGCGGCCGCGGCGACGAGCGCCACCACGGCGGGCATCCCGTGGTCGACGAACAGCACCGCGGTGGTGGCCGCGCTGAGCCCGCTGATGGAGCCCACCGACAGGTCGATCTGCCCGACCAGCAGCATGAACACCACGCCGAGCGCGATCACCCCGACCGGGACGCACTCCATCGCCAGGTTCACCAGGTTCGCGCTGGACAGGAACACCGGGTTCAGGATCTGCATGACGGTCCAGATGACCACCAGCCCCGCGACCACCGGCCACACGCCGAGGTCGCCGCCGCGGACCCGGTCCGCCATCCCGGTGAGGGTCGCGCGCAGGCCGCGGTCCTGCGGCTCGCCGGGCGGCGCCTGCTCCACCGGCGGCGCCGTGGTGAGATCACTCATCGCCGTCCCCCTTCGTCGTCGCGATGCGCGCGACGGGCTCGCCCTCGCCGTCCTCGCCGGCGGCCGCGCCGCCGGTGCCCGTGTCCGATGCGGTGCCGGACTCCGCGGCGGCGTCCTCCGCGGACGGGCGGGCGCGCTTGGAGCGGCGGCTGACCACGTTGTCGGTCGCGCCGGTGATCGCCGCGACCAGCTCCTCCGCGGACGTCGCCTCCGCGTCGAACACGCCGTTGTTGCGGCCGAGCCGCAGCACCGCGACCCGGTCCGCGACCGCCTTCACGTCCGCCATGTTGTGGCTGATCATGATGACGCCGAGGCCCCGCTCGCGGAGCCGCTCGATCAGGTTCAGCACCTCGGCGGTCTGCGCGACGCCGAGCGCGGCGGTCGGCTCGTCCAGGATGATGACCTTCGGGTCGCCGAGCAGGGAGCGGGCGATCGCGACCGTCTGCCGCTGCCCGCCCGACAGCGCCGCGACCGGCGCCTCCACCGACGGGATCTTCGCCGACAGCTGGCGCAGCAGCTCCCGGGACCGGACCTCCATCGCGACCTCGTCCAGCCGCAGCGCGCGCAGCTCCCGGCCGAGGAACAGGTTCTCGATGACGTTGAGGTTCTCGCAGAGCGCGAGGTCCTGGAAGACGGTCGCGATACCGAGCTGCTGCGCCGCCGCGGGGCTCGGGACCGACACCTCGCGGGACTCGAAGGTGATGGTCCCCGCGTCCGGCGGGTGCACCCCGGACAGGACCTTCACCAGCGTGGACTTGCCGGCGCCGTTGTCGCCGACGAGCGCGACGACCTCGCCCGCCGCGACGTCCAGGTCGACGCCGGTGAGCGCGGCGACCGCGCCGAAGGACTTGCTGATGCCGCGCAGCGACAGCAGCGCGCCGTCCTTCGCGGCGGCCGGGGCGGGGGCCGTGGGGGTGGGCGTGGGTGACATGACCGACCTTCGTGGATCGTTGCCTGTGCCGAGCCGGTGCTCGATACCGGTGCTCGGGCCGCTACTTGATGCCGAGCTGGGTGCAGCCCGCGGCGTAGTCGGCGGTGCAGACCTGCGACGCCTTGAGCGCACCGCCCGGTCCGAGCAGCACGGTGGCGATGTTGTCCTTCGTCACCACGGTCGGCGTGAACAGCTCCGACGGGGTGTTGAACAGGGTCGCGTTCGGCTTCGGCTTCTCGCCCTTGACCAGCTCGTACGCCGCCTGCGCCGCCGCCTCCGCGACGATCTTGATCGGCTTGGAGATGGTGTTGTACTGGTCGCCGTTCACGATCCGCTGCGCGGCGGCGAGCTCGGCGTCGTTGCCGGTGACCGGCGGGACCGGCTTCCCGGCCGCCTTGAACGCGGCGACGCTCGCGCCGCCCGTGCCGTCGTTGGCGGCGACGACGCCGGCGATCTGCCCGCCGAACTTGCTGATCTGGCCGCTCACCCAGTCCTGCGCCTTGGCGGGCTCCCAGCCGGGGGTGTCGTACTCGGCGAGGAGCTTGAAGCCGGACGGGTCGACCGCGCTGTGGATGCCCTTCTTGATCAGGTTCGCCGCGGCGTCGGTGGGCGAGCCGTTGACCTCGAGGATCCCGCCCTTGGCCTTGGCCTGCTTCAGGTGGTCGACCAGCGACTGGCCGATCATCGCGCCGATCTTCTCGTTGTCGAAGGAGACGTAGAAGTCGGCCTTGGCGGCGGGGATGGGCCGGTCGTAGGCGATCACGGCGACCTTGCGGGACTGCGCCATCCGGACGATGGACGCGGCCGCCGCCGAGTCGACGGGGTCGATCACGATGGCCTTCACGCCCTGCGCCAGCACCGAACTCGCCTGCTGCTGCTGCTTCGAGGCGTCCGCGCCCGCGTTCTGGTACAGCACCGAGCAGCCGCCGCACAGCTGCTTCATCTTGGCCTTGAACAGCGGCGCGTCGTACAGCTCGTAGCGGGTCGAGGCGATGTCCGGCATGAGGAACGCGATCTTGGCGTTCTTGGCGTCGCCGCCGGTCGAGCCGGCGCTCTTCGACGAGCACGCCGCGGCGGGGGCGAGCACGGCCAGGGCCGCGCCGGCCGCGGCGGCCGTCCGGAGGGAAAGCTTCGTCACTGGGGTCTCCTCGGTGCTGCGCCCGTGGGGGGAAGGGCGGCCGATCCAGCGCGGCGGCCGTCCGAGCCGGGTCCGGCGGCCGTCGCGGGGAGAACGTAACATCAGGAACGTTAGAAGTGTCAATACCAGGACGTTAACTAACAATCGGTGGCGTGATCTGGTGGCGAAGCGACGTCAGAACGCCCACGTCACAACTCGATATCGACCGTGCAGGCCCTCTAGGCGGCACGGGTCGTCATGGTGTTGGTTCTAACATCGCCCATCACATGACGGGCGGGCGGACGCGCGGAACGAGCGCTCGGACGCGCGGAACGGACGTGCGCAGGCGAGGGAACGGACGTGCGCAGGCGCGTGGAACGAGCGCGCTCAGGCGCGCGGGGCGACGTCGTAGGCGACCTTGTGCAGGTCCAGTTCGCGGAGCGCCGCGGCGGACGCGCCGTCGTCGGTGATCACGCGCTCGAACTCGCCCAGCGGCGCCACCCGGTGCAGCGCGGTGCGCCCCAGCTTGGTGTGGTCCACCAGCAGGACGTTGCGGACGGCGCTGCGCAGCATCGCGCGCTTCACCACCACGACCCGCTGCTCCTGGTGGCAGGCGTTGCCCGCGGACACCGCCGACGTCGACACGAAGCACATGTCGACCTGCAGCGACTCGATCGCCTCGACGCACGAGACGCCCATGAAGGAGTTGTGCAGCGGGTCGTAGTCGCCGCCGAGCGCGATGAGCCGGACGCCCTGCACGGGCGCCAGCAGGTTCAGGCCGTCAAGGAAGTTGGTGACGATCGTCAGCGGGCCGGCGTCCTTGATCCGGCGGGCGAGCGCGAGGGCGGTGGTGGAGTCGTCCAGCATGATCGCCATGCCGGGCTCGACCAGCTCCGCCGCCGCGGCGGCGATCGCCTCCTTCTCCTCGCGCATGGACTTGCCCCGGTAGGCGACGCTGCTCTCGAAGACGCCCGAGCGCTGCGCGGTGACCCCGCCCCGGTACTTGCGGACGATGCCCTGCCGCTCCAGCTCGTCGAGGTCGCGGTGGATGGTCATCAGGCTGACCCCGAACCGCTCGACCAGCTCGGCCGCCGTCGCCGAGCCCTGGGCGAGGACCGCCTCGGCGATCGCGTCCTGGCGTTGCGCGGGCCCCCGCCGCTGCCGGTTGCTCATGCCCCGCTCCTCCGTCCGGACGCCGCGAGCGCGGCGGGTCGAAGCGAAGTTAACATCACCGATGTTAAGACCTCAACCGGCGCTGTCACTCCCCGTGGTGGCGGGCAGGCCGGCGTCGCGCCATGCCTTGAAGCCGCCGACGACGTCGGTGGCGCGGGTCAGGCCGAGGTCGTGCAGGGCCGCGGCGGCCAGGCTGGAGGTGTAGCCCTCGGAGCAGAACACGATGACGCGCACGTCGTGCCCGGTGGCCTGCGGCAGGCGGGCGTCCGACCGCGGGTCGAACCGCCACTCCAGGACGTTGCGCTCGACGATCAGTGCGCCGGGGATCTCGCCCTCGGCGGCGCGCTGCGCGGCGGGGCGGATGTCCACCAGCAGGGCTCCGTCGCGGGACTCGGCGTGCGCCGTGCCGGGGTCGAGCCGGTCGAGCCGGGCGCGGGCGGCGGCGAGGATCTCATCGATGCTGCGAGGCATGTCCCCCAGCATGGCAGCAGATTCCCTACTGAGCGAGTCGGAAAACAGGCCTGCCGCGTCCCGCCCTGGTCCGATCCCGCTCGCGCGGGCCGGGGCGGTCTGCCCGTCCCGCTCCGCGCGGTACTACCGTCGTCGCCAGGGGTGCCGCCTCGGCGCGGCGGCCCGGGTCCAAAGCGTAAGGGGCGGATGTGGGCGATCAGGGCGATCTCGTGGCGGCGCTGCGGCGCGCCGGGGTCAGCGGGGTGGACGATTCGGCGCTGGCACGGTCCATGTACGCCTCGGACGCCTCGCTGTACCGCGTCTCGCCCGCGGTCGTGGTGACGCCCCGGGACACCGGCGAGCTGCCCGCGGTGCTGGCGGTGTGCCGGGAGTTCGCGGTGCCGCTGACGATGCGGGGCGCGGGGACCTCCATCGCGGGCAACGCGGTCGGACCCGGCGTGGTCGTGGACGCGAGCCGGCACCTGAACCGGGTGCTGGAGATCGACCCGGACGCCGGGACGGCGCTGGTCGAGCCCGGGATCGTGCAGGCGCGGCTGCACCGGATCGCGGGCGGGCACGGGCTGCGGTTCGGGCCCGACCCGTCCACCCGGACGCGGGCGACCCTCGGCGGCATGATCGGCAACAACGCCTGCGGATCGCGGGCGCTCGGCTACGGCCGCACGTCCGACAACGTGCTCGGCCTGGACGTGGTCGCCGGGACCGGGGAGCGGCTGCGGCTCGGCGACGTCCCCGGCGCCCCCGCCGGGGGCACCGCCCAGAGCCCGCTGCTGGACCGGCTGCGCGACCTCGTGAACGGGCGGCTAGCGCTGATCCGCACCGAGTTCGGGCGGTTCGGCCGGCAGGTGTCGGGCTACTCGCTGGAGCACCTGCTGCCCGAGCGGGGCTTCGACGTCGCGCGGGCGCTGGTCGGCAGCGAGGGGACCCTCGCGGTGACGCTCGCGGCGCGGCTGCGGATGGTCCGCGAGCCCGCCTGCCGGCTGCTGGTCGTGCTCGGCTACGGGTCGATGGCCGAGGCCGCCGACGCCGTCCCGGCGATCCTGCCGCACGGCCCGGTGGCCTGCGAGGGCCTGGACTCCCGGATCACCGACGTGGTGCGCGGACGGCGCGGCCCGGACGCGGTGCCGCCGCTGCCCGAAGGCTCGGGCTGGCTGCTGGTGGAGCTGGCCGGCCCGGAGATCGGCCCGCTGCGCGACACCGCCCGCAGGATCGTCGCCGAGTCCGGGAGCGCAGGCTCGGCGCTGGTCGAGGACACGGCGCTCGCCGACGCGCTCTGGCGGATCCGCGAGGACGGCTCGGGCCTGGTGGCGCGCACACCGGACGGCCGGCAGGCGCACGCCGGCTGGGAGGACGCGGCCGTCCCGCCCGAGCGGCTCGGCTCCTACCTGCGCGAGTTCGAGGCGCTGCTCGACGGGCACGGCCTGTTCGGCGTCCCGTACGGGCACTTCGGGGACGGCTGCGTGCACGTCCGGATCGACTTCCCGTTCGACCGCCCCGGCGGCACCCGCGTGTTCCGCGACTTCCTCAACGAGGCGGCGGCGCTCGCCGCGCGGCACGGCGGCACGATGTCCGGCGAGCACGGCGACGGGCGCGCGCGCGGCGAACTGCTGCCGCACATGTACTCCCCTGAGGCCCTCGACCTGATGGCTCAGGTCAAGGACCTCTTCGACCCCGACGACCTGCTCAACCCGGGGATCATCGTCCGTCCCGCCCCCGTGGACGCCGACGTGCGGACGGCCGGCATCGCCCCGGTCACCCGCGCGGAGCTGCCGACGCTCGGCCTCGCCTACCGCGGCAACGCGGGCGACCTGGCGCGGGCCGTGCACCGCTGCACCGGCGTCGGCAAGTGCCGCGCCGACAACACCGGGAACGGCGGCGTGATGTGCCCGTCGTACCTCGCCACCAGCGAGGAGAAGGACACCACGCGCGCGCGGGCCCGCGTCTTGCAGGACGTCGTCTCCGGCCACCTCGGCCCCGACGGCTGGAGGACCCAGGCCGTCCACGACGTCCTGGACCTCTGCCTGTCGTGCAAGGGCTGCGCGTCCGACTGCCCCACCGGCATCGACATGGCGTCCTACAAGGCCGAGGCCCTCCACCAGCGCTACCGGCGCAGGCTCCGGCCGCGCGCCCACTACGCCCTCGGGCGGCTGCCGCGCTGGACGCGCCTGGCCGCGAAGGCGCCCGCCGCCGTGCCTGCACTGAACGCGGCGATGCGGTCGCGCGCGCTGCGGCCGCTGATCGCCTGGGCCGCCGGCATCGACCGCCGCCGCTCGCTGCCCGCCTTCGCGCCCGTCCCGTTCCGCCGCCGGTTCGCCTCCCACCGCAGCCCGGCGGGCCGCAACGGCGAGGTGGTCCTGTTCGTCGACACCTTCACCGACGCCTTCTCCCCGGACGTCGCCGAGGCCACCGTCAAGGTCCTCGAACACGCCGGCTACCAGGTGTCCGTCACCGCGCGCC
Organism: Actinomadura sp. RB99; assembly: GCF_014706005.1. Lineage (NCBI taxonomy): Bacteria > Bacillati > Actinomycetota > Actinomycetes > Streptosporangiales > Thermomonosporaceae > Actinomadura > Actinomadura sp. RB99. Next base: position 21,273 of record NZ_JABMCA010000076.1, read on the forward strand.
CGGTCTGCTGCGGCATCACGTGGATCTCCACCGGGCAGCTCCACGGGGCGCGCGCGCAGCTCCGCCGCACCGTCCGGGCCCTCCTCCCGCCGGTGCGGCGCGGCGCGAAGGTCGTCGGCATGGAGCCGTCCTGCACCGGCGTGCTCCGCTCGGACGCCGAGGAGCTCCTGCGGGGCGTGGACGCGGCCGCCGCCCGCGAGGTCGCCGCCGCCACCCGCACCCTCGCCGAGCTGCTCGCCGAGACCCCGGACTGGACGCCGCCCGACCTGTCCGGCGTCACCGGCGTCGCGCAGCCGCACTGCCACCACCACGCCGTCATGGGCTGGACGAAGGACGCCGCCCTGCTCAGGGGCGCGGGCGCCGAGGTCGCCCGGCTCGGCGGCTGCTGCGGCCTCGCCGGCAACTTCGGCGTCGAGAAGGGCCACCACGAGGTCTCCGTCGCGATCGCCGAGCACCAGCTGCTCCCGGCCGTCCGCGACGCCGCCGAGGACGACGTCGTGCTCGCCGACGGCTTCAGCTGCCGCACCCAGCTGGCCGACCTCGCCTCACGCGAGGGCGAGCACCTGGCCCAGCTCCTGGCCCGCCACCTCCCGGAGTGACGTTCAGCGGCGGGCGAGGGTGCGCGACAGGGTGAGGGCCGCGGTGTGGACCGCCGGGGCGACGGCGGCCAGCCGCATGCGGTTGGACCACCCGGAGACCGACAGCGCGCCGATCGCCTCGCCGTCCGCGCCGAGGACGGGGCTGGCCGCGCAGAGGATGCCGTTGCCGGACTCCTCCCGGTCGTAGGCGACGCCCTCCTCGCGGATCCTGGCCAGCTCGCGGGTGAACAGCCCGGGCGCGACGACGGTGCGCTCGCCGACCTTGACCAGCCCGGCGTCCAGCACCGCCTGGACGACCTCGGGCGGTGAGAACGCGAGGATCGCCTTGCCGACGCCGGTGGCGTGCGCGGGCAGCCGGCCGCCGACCTGCGAGGGCATCCTCGGGGCGTCGGAGGCGCCGAGGATCTCCACGTACACCACCTCGGCGCCCTCCAGGACGGCGAGGTGCACGGTCTGCCGCGTCGCCTCCCGCAGGTCGGACATGTAGGGGACGGCGGCGTCCCGCAGGACGCGCTGCCGGGGCACCCGCTGGCCGATCTCGAACAGCCGGAGGCCGAGCCGCACCCGCGTCCCCTGCCGCTCCAGCAGGCCCGCCTCCACCAGGTCGAGCGCGATGCGGTGCGCCGTCGAGCGCGGCAGGCCGCTGCGGCGGGCCAGCTCCGCCGCGCCGAGGCCGTCGTCGTCCGCCCGGAAGGCGGTCAGCACCGCGACGGCGCGGCGCAGGAACGTGTCATCGGACGGCATGGCCCCACTGTAGAAGACGTGTCCCACCACGTGGGACGACCGCGTTGCCCGGAGGGCCGCCGGCGCGGAAGGCTCGTCGCAGAGACGACGAAAGGAACGGCCATGGACCCGGGCTCTGCTCCTCCCGAGGGGGGACGACACCCCACGCCCGCCGGCCCGGCTGCGCCGGAATGGGTCGAGAAGGCCGCCGGCGCGCTGCTCGACGCGTACGCCACCGGCGTCCCGATCCCGCCCCTCACCGCGTCGCACCCCGACATGTCGGTGGACGACGCCTACGCGATCCAGCGCGCCCAGGCGGACGCGTGGACCGCCGCGGGCGCCCGGATCAAGGGCCACAAGGTGGGCCTGACGTCGGCCGCGATGCAGCGCCAGATGGGCGTGGACCAGCCGGACTTCGGCATCCTGCTCGACTCGATGTTCCTGCCGGAGAGCGCCCCGATCGACGCGGGCCGCTTCCTGCAGCCGCGGGTGGAGCCGGAGATCGCGTTCGTGCTGGGCCGGCCGCTGTCCGGGCCGGGCGCGACGGCCGCCGACGCCGTCGCCGCGGTGGAGTACGTGCTGCCCGCGCTGGAGGTCATCGACTCCCGGATCGCGGACTGGAAGATCACGCTGCCGGACACCATCGCCGACAACGCCTCCAGCGGCGGCCTGGTGCTCGGCACCCGGCCCGTCCGCCTCGGCGACCTCGACCTCGCGCTGATGGGCTGCCTGCTGCACCGCGACGGCGTGCTGATCGACACCGGCGCCGGCGGCGCGGTGCTGGGCTCGCCGATCAACGCGCTGGTGTGGCTGGCCAACGTGCTCGGCGAGCGCGGCGTCGCGCTGGAGCCCGGGCACGTGGTGCTGCCCGGCTCGATCACCGCGGCCGTCCCGGTCGCGCCCGGAGAGACGCTGACGGCGACGTTCGCCGGGATCGGTTCGGTCACCGCCCGGTTCGGAAAGGAGGAGCTCACATGAGCAAGCTGACGGCCGCCATCGTCGGGCCCGGCAACATCGGCACCGACCTGCTGGTCAAGCTGACGCGCAGCGAGCTGATCGACGTCCACTCGATGGTCGGGGTGGTGCCCGAGTCCGACGGCCTGGCCCGCGCCCGCAAGATGGGCGTGCCGGCGTCGGCGGAGGGCGTGGACTGGCTGCTGGACCAGCCGACGCTGCCCGACCTGGTGTTCGAGGCGACGTCGGCGAAGGCGCACCTCGCCAACGCCCCGCGCTACGAAGAGGCCGGGATCACCGCGATCGACCTGACGCCCGCCGCGGCGGGCCCGCTGGTGTGCCCGCCGGTCAACCTGGACACGGTGTCGGACGCGCCGAACCTCAACATGATCACCTGCGGCGGGCAGGCGACGATCCCGATCGTGCACGCGGTGTCGTCGGTCGTCCCGGTGCCGTACGCGGAGATCGTCGCGTCGATCTCCTCGCGGTCCGCCGGCCCCGGCACCCGCGCGAACATCGACGAGTTCACCGAGACCACGGCGCGCGCGATCGAGCAGGTCGGCGGCGCGGTCCGGGGCAAGGCGATCATCATCCTGAACCCGGTCGACCCGCCGATGATCATGCGGGACACGGTGTTCTGCGCGATCCCGTCGGACGCCGACACCAAGGCGATCTCCGCGTCGATCGAGAAGATGGTCGCCGAGGTCGCCACGTACGTGCCGGGCTACACGCTGCGCGCGGAGCCGCAGTTCGACGAGCCCCGCGACATCTGGAACGGGATGGCCCGCGTCGCGGTGTTCCTGGAGGTCCGCGGCAACGGCGACTACCTCCCGCCGTGGGCCGGCAACCTCGACATCATGACCGCGGCCGCCGCCCGGGTGGGCGAGCAGCTCGCGCGCAGGAAGGTCACCTCATGACGGAGCAGACGGCGGAGAAGATCCGCATCACCGACTCGACGCTGCGGGACGGCAGCCACGCGATGGCGCACCGCTTCACCGAGGAGCAGGTCCGCGGCGTGGTGCACGCCCTGGACAGCGCGGGCGTCGAGGTCATCGAGGTGACGCACGGCGACGGCCTCGGCGGCTCGTCGTTCAACTACGGCTTCTCGCTGGAGGACGACGTCAAGCTCGTCGCCGCGGCCGTGGACGAGGCGACGCAGGCGAAGATCGCGGTGCTGCTGCTGCCGGGCCTCGGCACGGTGAAGGACCTGAAGATGGCGCACGACGCGGGCGCGTCGGTGGCCCGGGTCGCGACGCACTGCACCGAGGCGGACGTGTCGCTGCAGCACTTCGCCGCGGCCCGCGAGCTCGGCATGGAGACCGTCGGGTTCCTGATGCTGTCGCACCGGGTCGGCCCGGAGGAGCTGGCGAAGCAGGCGCGGATCATGGTGGACGGCGGCGCGCAGTGCGTGTACGTCGTCGACTCGGCGGGCGCGCTGGTGCTCGGCGAGGCGCAGGAGCGGATCAGCGCGCTGGTCAAGGAGATCGGGCACGAGGCGCAGGTCGGCTTCCACGGCCACCAGAACCTCTCCCTCGGCGTCGCCAACTCGGTGCTGGCGCAGCAGAACGGCGCCCGGCAGATCGACGGGGCGCTGTGCGCGCTCGGCGCCGGCGCGGGCAACTCCCCCACCGAGGTGCTGGTCGCGACGTTCGAGCGGCTCGGCATCCCGACGGGCGTGGACGTGCAGGGCGCGATGGCCGCCGCCGACGACGTGGTGAAGCCGTTCCTGCACCGGCTGCCGTTCGCGGACCGCGGCGCGATCACGCAGGGCTACGCGGGCGTGTACTCCAGCTTCCTGCTGCACGCCGAGCGGGCGGCGGAGCGCTACGGCGTGCCGGCGCACGAGATCCTGCAGAAGGTCGGCGAGGCCGGCTACGTCGGCGGCCAGGAGGACATGATCATCGACGTGGCACTGCAGCTCGCCGCCGAGCGCGACCGCGCGTCCTGACCGGTCCCGGTCCCTCAGGCCCGGGAGCCCGCTCAGGCGAGCGGGCTCCCGTCCAGATCGTCGAGGAGGGCGCGGGGGTCGTCGTAGACGGCCGCCGCGCCCGCCTCTTGCAGCTCCTCCCGGCTCCATCCGCCGCTGAGGACGCACGCGCACGGCATCCCGGCGCGCGCGGCGGCCTCGACGTCCCAGCGGGTGTCGCCGACGAACACGGCGCGCCCGGCGGGGACCCCGGCGCGCTCCAGTGCCAGTTCGACCAGGTCGGGGGACGGTTTGCTGGCTCCGACCTCCGATGACGAGGTGGCCTCGTCGATCGCGTCGTCGGCGTCCAGGGCCGCGCGCAGCGCCTTCAGCTCGGGGGTGGCCGCGGAGCTCGCCAGCACGACGCGGCGGCCGCGGCGGTGGCAGGCGCGCAGCAGGTCGGCGGCGCCGTCGAACGGCTTGAGCCGCGTCCAGTACTGCGCGTAGAGGGCGCTGTGCGCCGTCCGGATCGCGTCGTCGGCGTCGCGGTCCCGGTCGCTCGGCAGCAGGTGGTCGAGCAGCTTGTCCGAGCCCATCCCGATCGCCCGGTGGACGCTCGCCATCGGGACGGTGTGGCCGTGCTGCAGGAACGCCTGCCACCACGTCGTGGCGTGCAGGTAGTTGGTGTCGACCAGCGTCCCGTCGACGTCGAAGAGCACAGCATCGATCATGCCGGGGCCCTACCCGGCAGGCGCCGGGGGAACCGGCGCCGGCCGCACCGTTGGGCGCGCGTGCGGCCGGCGTCGGGGCTTCGGCGGCGGGCGTCCGGGACGCCGGACCGGTCCGTTGCCCGGAACTCTAGGCGCACTTTGGCGACACGCCAATAGCTGTTGGCGCATCGCCAATAACGAATCCGCTGGCTCCGGCGGCGCGACCGACCTGGGAGGCCGCGGCGCGCGTCACCGCGCGCAAGCGACCGCCCCGCGGCCGGAGCCGCGGGGCGGTGGGCGGACGGGGCCGGCGCGTCAGTGCTCGTGCACGATGACGCCTCGGATGTTCTTGCCGTCACGCAGGTCCTGGTAGCCCTCGTTGACCTGGTCGAGCGTGTACCGCTTCGTCACCAGCGCGTCCAGGTCGAGCTTGCCCTGGTCGTACAAGCGCAGCAGGCGCGGGATGTCGTACTGCGGGTTCGCCGACCCGAACAGCGTGCCCTTGATCGTCTTCTCGAAGAGCGTGAGCACCGCGCCGGACACGTGGATCGTCAGCTTCTCCGGATGGGCGAGCCCGGTCACCACGAGCGTGCCGCCCTTGCCGATGACGTTGAACGCGGCGCCGACGACCTCCTCGTCCACCACGCCGACGGTCACCAGCGCCTGGTCGGCGCCCTGCCCCCAGGTCAGCTCCATCACCTTGGCGAGCGCCTCGTCAGCGTCGCCGAACGCGTGGGTGGCGCCGAGCTCGACGGCCTTGTCCCGCTTGAACGCGACGGGGTCGACCGCCACGATGTTGGCCGCGCCCGCGTGCCGGGCGCCCTGGACGGCGTTGATGCCGATGCCGCCGATGCCGAACACCACGACGGTGTCGCCGGGCCGGACGCCGCCCGCGTACACCGCGCTCCCCCAGCCGGTCGGGACGCCGCAGCCGACCAGCACCGCCGTCTCCAGCGGCAGCCACTCGTCGACCTTCACCACCGAGTGCTGCGAGACCGTCGCGTACTGGCTGAACGTGCCGATCATGCACATGGCGCCGTAGTCCTCGCCGCCGCCGTGGAAGCGGAACGTGCCGTCGGGCAGGTCGCCGTTCAGGATGGTGGCGCCCATGTCGCAGATGCTCTGCCGCCCCGTCGAGCAGTACCGGCACGTCCCGCAGTTGGGGATGAAGCTGCACACGACGTGGTCGCCTGGCGCGACCTTGGTGACGCCGGTGCCGACCTCCTCGATGACGCCGGCGCCCTCGTGCCCGCCGACGATCGGGAACCGCGGCACCAGGTCCCCGTCGGTGAGGTGCAGGTCGGAGTGGCACAGGCCGGCCGCGACGTAGCGGATGAGGACCTCGCCGTCCTTCGGCCCGTCCAGGTCGAGCTCGGTGATCTCGAACGGCTTGCCGGGTCCCGCGAGTACTGCTGCCCTGGTCTTCACGCGCCTGACCTCCGGTCCGTGAGTGAGGTACCTCACAACGTAACCCCGCGGGCGGTCCCCGGAAAGGGCGCGGGCCGGGGCGGGGCGCGCCCGGCGAGCCGGACGCGCCCCGCCCTCACTCCGGGTTCTCGATCCGCACCAGGCCCTCGGCGACCGCCCACTCGATGGACGCGCGCAGCGCCCCGCAGTGCCGGATGCGGGCGCCCGGCTCCCCGGCCGCCACCCGCGGGGCGATCTCCCCGCAGGCGGCGCCCGCCGCGGCGGTCCACTGCACGCTGGTGTGCGGCGGGCTCTTCTTCTCGACCAGGACGCGGGCCCCGCACGCCCGGCACTCGACCGGCTGCACCGCTAGCTCCGCATCGACTCGGGGACCGTCGAGAACAGCACGCCGTTCGCCACGTTCTCGGCGACCTCCTCGCGCCACGTCTCGACGGCGCGGGAGGTGTCGATCTCGAACTCGAACCGGTCGGTCATCTCGGGCGTGACGTCCTCGACGTCCACGTAGAACTGCTTGTACCAGCGGCGCAGCTGGTAGACGGGGCCGTCCTGGTCGCACAGCAGCGGGTTGTCGATCGCGGTCTTGTTCTTCCAGATCTCGACGTCCTGCATGAAGCCGAGCCCGACGCCCTCGGCGACCTGCGCGGCGGTCGCGTCGGCCTCCTCGGCGGACATGCCGGGGAACTTCTTCACGATCACGCCCCACTGGAGCATGAAGGACGTCGGGCTGATCGGGTAGTGGCAGTTGATCAGGACGGTCTCGACCGTCATGTCCTCCGCCTTGTTCCACAGGTAGTCGATCATGTAGGACGGGCCGTAGTAGGCGGCCTCGGACTTCTGCTCGATCTTCTGCGGCGGGCCCGGCACGAACCCGAGGTAGGCGTCGTCGCGGGACGTCCCGTCGAAGAACTGGGTGGCGACGTGGCCCTCGAAGACGTTCTTGAAGTACGTCGGCAGCGCGTAGTGGATGTAGAAGAAGTGCGCCATGTCCACGACGTTGTCGACGATCTCGCGGCAGTGCGAGCCGTCCACCCGGAGCGTGTTCCAGGTCCAGTTGCTCCACTCGTCGCTGAACGCGCCCTCGATCCGCGGGATCGTCACCTCGGGCGGCGGCGGGTTGCCCTGCGGGTCGTTCCAGACGAACAGCTGCTTGTTCTCCTCCAGCACCGGCCACGCGCGGGTGCGGGCGCCGCGCGGCGCGCGCTTGGCGTAGGGGATGCCGGCGCACTTGCCGTCGCCGCCCCAGCGCCAGTCGTGGAACGGGCAGGCGATCACGTCGCCCTTGACGGTGCCCTGGGTCAGGTCGCCGCCCATGTGGGGGCAGTAGCCGTTGAGGACGTTCAGTTTGCCGTTCTCGCCCTGGAAGACGACGAGCTTGGTACCGAACGCCTCGACGGCATGCGGCCGGCCGTCGCGGAACGCGTCGGCCAGGCCGAGGCAGTGCCAGCCCCGGGCGAACCGCTCCGGGGGCGGGGCGGCCTCGATGACGCGGTGGTTCATGACGTGCCTCCTTGCGCGGCCGGCTCGTCGCCGGCGGCCTCGACGGTGGCTGCTTGCTGGGCGATGTGGGTGGCGGCGGCGTAGCCGAAGGTCATGGCGGGGCCGATGGTGGCGCCGGGGCCGGGATAGGTCTCGCCGGTCACCGCCGACGAGCAGTTCCCGGTGGCGTACAGGCCCTCGATGGCGGACCCGTCCGCGCACAGCACGCGGGCGTCGGCGTCGGTGACGAACCCGCCCTTGGTGCCGATGTCGCCGGGGACGACCGGGACCGCGTAGAACGGGCCCTTCTCCAGCGGCGCGAGGTTCGGGTTCGGCAGCGTCGGGTCGCCGTAGTAGTTGTCGTAGGCGCTGTCGCCGCGCCCGAAGTCGGCGTCCTTGCCGGCGCGCGCGAACGCGTTGAACCGCTCGAAGGTCGCTTCGAGCCGCCCGGCGGGGACGCCGATCGCGGCGGCGAGTTCGGCGGGCGTGCTCCCGGTCCTGAGGAAGCCGCTCTCCCGCCACTTCTTCGGGAACGGCTGGCCGGGGAACAGCCCGACGAACACGTAGCGGGCCTTGGCGCGCGCGTCGACGATCATCCAGGAGTCCATCGCGGGCGCGCCGTGCGCGTACATCCGGTCGACGAACTCGTGGTACGGCAGCGACTCGCGGGCGTACCGCTCGCCGTTCCCGTCCACGATCACCATGGACGGGATGGCGCGGTCGGCGACCAGGAAGAACAGCCTGCCGTCCGGGGTCGGGACGGACGGCGCGCCCCACACCTTGTCCATCAGGTCGACGGCGGCGCCGAGCCGCAGCCCGGCGCGGAGCGTGTCGCCGGTCTGGCCTTCGGCGGCGTGCGTCCACTCCGTGCTCGTCGGGGACGGGAGGTACCGCTCGCGCAGCGCCTGGTCGTGGGAGAACCCGCCCGCCGCGAGGACGACGCCGCGCCGCGCGCGGACCGTCACGTCCCGGCCGCCGCGGCGGACCGTGACGCCCGCGACCCGGCCGTCCTCGACCACCAGGTCCCGGAACGGGCTGGACAGCCACAGCTCGCCGCCCGCCTCGGCGAGGGCGAGCCGCAGCCGCGCGACCAGCGCCTCGCCGAGCGACAGCAGGCGGCGTCCGGTCAGCAGGGCGCCGACCGCGCGGAGGCCGACGCGCGCCGACGCCCGCTTGCCCTGCCACGTCCGGGTGACCATGTTGATCTTGCCGAAGTCGGCGGAGGTCATCGTCAGCCCGTAGGTGGGGAGCCCGGCGCGGCGCATCTTCGCGAATTCGGGGCCGAGCTTGCGGCCGTCGACGATGCACGGCTCGACGGACCGTCCCTCCGGCTTCCCTCCCGGCGCCTCCGGGTAGTAGTCGGAGTAGCCCGGCGTGTACGCGAACCGCACCCAGCGCGTCCGGTCGCGCAGGAACCGCAGCATCTCCGGGCCGCGCGTCAGGTAGGCGTGCTTGCGCTCGCCGGGGACGCGGTCGCCGACCGTCGCGTCCATGTACGCGCGGGCGTTCTCCAGCGTGTCGCGCTGCCCGGCCTCCTCCAGGTAGAGGTTGTTCGGGATCCAGACCGCGCCGCCGGACAGGGCCGTGGACCCGCCGTACCGGTCGGTCTTCTCCACGACGAGCGCGGTCAGGCCGCGCGCCCGGGCGGTGACCGCGGCGGTGAGGCCGCCCGCGCCGGAGCCGACCACCACGACGTCGTACTCGTGTTCTCGTTCCATGTTCCTTCTCCGGCTAGTGGAAGGCGCCGGCGGCGTAGTCGCCGCGGAAGTACAGCAGGGGGCCGCGGTCGCGCCGGTCGTGCAGCTCGCGGACGGCGCCCACCACGATGAGGTGGTCGCCGGCCTCGTGGACGTCCTCGATCGCACAGTCGATCGCCGCGAGCGCCCCGTCAAGGTGCGCGGTGCCGTGCGGCGAGGCCGTCCAGCCGACGCCGGCGAACTTGTCGGAGCCGCTCACCGCGAACGCCCGGCACACCTCCCGCTGGTCCTCGGCGAGGACGTTGACGGCGAAGCGGCCGGTCGCGGCGATCCGCGGCCAGCTCGTGGACGTGCGGGCCACGCAGAACATGACCAATGGCGGGTCGAGCGACAGCGACGCGAACGACTGGCAGGCGAGGCCGGCCGGGATCCCGTCGCCGTCCACCGACGTGACGACGGTGACGCCGGACGCGAAGCGGCCGAGCACGTCCCGGAACCCGGCTCCCGAATCCGGACCGCTCATACCATCGTGTCCGTCACCTCGAAGCCCAGCGCGCCCTGCCCGTACAGGGTCAGCGCCCGCTCCGGGTCGTTGACGGCGTGGACGCGCCCGGCGTGCGCGTCGCGCCAGCCGCGCTGCACCGGGTGGCCCTCCTTGAGCGCGTGGCCGCCCGCGTTCTCGAACAGCAGGTCGACGGCCCGGATCGCGCGGGCGGTCGCCATCACCTGGTCGCGGCGGGTGCGCAGCCGCAGCTTCAGCGAGAACTCCCGGCCCGCCTCGGCCGCCGCCGTCAGCTCCCGGATGTTGCGCTCCATCAGCGTCCACGCGGCGTCGATCTCCCCCGCGGCGGTGGCGATGCGGACCTGCGCGTGCGGGTCCTCGGCCACCTTCTGACCGCCGTAGGAGACGCGGATGCGCTCGCGCGTCGCCTTCAGGTAGGCGTCCAGGGCGCCCTGCGCGATGCCCGCGATCGGCATGCTGATCGTCGTGGAGAACACCGCCGCGAACGGCAGCCGGTAGAGCGGCGCCTTGTTGACCTCGTGGCCGGGGCAGTCGCACGCGGAGGTGTCGGTGAAGCTCAGCGTCCGGTGCTCGGGGACGAACGCGTCCTCGACGACGATGTCGTTGCTGCCGGTGCCGCGCAGCCCGATGGTGCGCCAGACGTCGTCGATCCGGTAGTCGGCGCGCGGCAGCAGGAACGTCCGCATGTCGACGGGGTTGCCGTCGGGTCCGGGGACGAGCCCGCCGAGGAACACCCAGTCGGCGTGGTCGCACCCGGAGGAGAAGCTCCACCGGCCGCTGACCCGGAACCCGCCGTCCACCGGCGTGATCTTCCCGGTCGGCGCGTAGGACGAGGAGATCCGCGTGTTCGGGTCGGCGCCCCACACGTCCTCCTGAGCCCGGACGGGGAACAGCCCGAGCTGCCAGGGGTGCACCCCGACGACCGAGGCGACCCAGCCGGTGGACCCGCAGGCCGCGGAGATCTCGCGGACCGCGGTGTAGAACGTCACCGGGTCCGCCTCGTGGCCGCCGAACGCCTTCGGCTGCAGCAGCCGGAAGAACCCCGTCCCGGCCAGCTCCTTGATCGTGGACTCCGGGACCCGGCGCGCCTCCTCGGCCTCGCCGGCTCGTGCCGCGATCGCGGGCACGAGGTCGCGCACCGCCTCCAGAACCTGCTCGCTCATGCGGGTCCCCTGCGGGGGGACGACCCCCCGCACCCCCCGGTTCGCTTCGCTCATGCCTGCTCCTTGCTCGGACATCCGTCCCCCCGGCGGCCGGTCAGGGTGATCCGGCTCACCCGGGAGTTGCGTGCACGCTAGGCATGGTGTTCCAATTAGAAATACCAACTTCCCGCTGAGCGGGAGACAAGCCGGGAGGAACAGCCCATGCCGGCACCCGCCGCGGCGTCCGCGCCGCCCCTGGAGTCCTCGATGCTGGCCCGCGCGGCCCGCATCCTGTACTGCTTCACCAGCACGAGCCCCGAGCTGTCGATGAGCGAGGTGGTCCGGCGCACCGGGCTGCCCCGCTCCTCGGTGCACCGCATCCTCGACCAGCTCGTCCGGCTGCGCGCCCTGGAACGGACCGGGTCGCGCTACCGGCTCGGCCTCGGCCTGCTCGAACTCGGCGCGCTCGCCGTGCACCAGAACCGGCTGCGCGAGACGTCCCTCCCCCACCTGCGCCGCCTGCACGAGGCGACCGGCGCGCTCGTGCACCTCGCCGTGCTGGACGGCCCCGAGATCGTCTACCTGGAGAAGATCGGCGACGTGCCGGAGGGGCGGGTGCCCTCCCGGCTCGGCGGCCGGCAGCCCGCCTACTGCACCGGCGCCGGAAAGGCCCTGCTGGCGTTCGCCGGCGAGGACGAGCTGGCCGAGACGCTCGCCGCCGGGCTGCCCGCCCGCACCAGGTTCACGATCACCGACCCCGGCGCGCTCCGCCGCGAGCTGGCCTACATCCGCGACCACGGCGTCGCGTTCGACCGCGAGGAGGGGCACCAGGGCGTGTCGTGCGTCGCCGCGCCGCTCCGCGACGCGACAGGGCGCGCGGTCGCCGCGATCTCCGTCTGCGGGCCGCCGTCCCGGATGGACGCGCGCCGCGTCGTCCCCCCGCTGCTGACGACCGCCCGCGAGGTGTGGCGCGCCCTCTTCACCGCCGGGCCCCACCGCCGCGGCCGCTGACCGGCGGTGGTCTCCCGCTGATCGGGAAGGCGCGCGGGCGCGCCCGGCAGGGGTTCCTACGGTGTGAGCCACCTCTCACCACCCTTCCAGGAGGACCCCCATGCCTTCGATTCGTGGCGCGGGCGCCGTCGCGCTCATCGCCGGCGGCCTGCTCGTCTCCCCCGTCGCGGTCGCGGCGGCACCCGTCCCGGCCGCGGCGGCCGGCGCGGTCACATCGCCGCAGGACGCGCTGCAGGGCACCGTCAACTTCCGCGACCTCGGCGGATACCGGACGGTCTCGCACGCGCGCGTCCGGCCGGGCCTGGTGTTCCGGACGGATGCGCTGAACCGCACGACGGACGCCGACCTCGCCGCGCTGGCCGCGCTCGGCGTCCGCGAGGTCGTGGACTTCCGCACGCCGGCCGAGGTCGCGGGCGACGGCGCGGACCGGCTGCCGCCCGGCCTGGCCGTGACGGCGCGCCCGATCTCCGACGGCGGCATGTACGCGGCCGTGAACGCGGCCATCGGGTCGAAGGACCCGGTCAGGCAGGAGGCCGTCCTCGGCGGCGGGCGCGGCGCCGAGACCATGCGCGTGCTCTACCGGACCTTCGTCAGCGACGCCGGTTCCCGGGCCGCGTTCGGCCGGACGCTGCGCGACCTCGCCGACCCGTCGCGGACGCCGCTGGCCTTCCACTGCACCAGCGGCAAGGACCGCACCGGCTGGATGAGCTACCTGCTGCTGCGCGCGCTCGGCGTCCCGGAGAATACCGCCCGGAACGACTACCTCCTGTCGAACCGGTACCGGCAGGACGCCGACGCCGCCACGCGGGCGCAACTGAAGGCTGCCGGGTACATGCAGGACCCGGACCTGCTCATCCCGATCCAGGAGGTCCGCGCCGACTACCTGGACGCGGCGCTCGACCAGGTGCGGCGCTCGTACGGCACGCTCGACCGCTACCTGCGCGCCGGACTCGGCCTCGACGCCCGCACCGAGTCCCGCCTGCGCCACCGCCTCCTCGCCCGCTGACGGAGCGGGCGGGGTCAGCCCGTGGTCAAGCCGCCGTCGACCGGTAGCTCGGCGCCGGTGATGTAGGCGGACGCGTCCGAGGCCAGGAAGAGGACGAGGCCCGCGACGTCCTCGGGGACCCCGGCGCGGCCGAGCGGCACCCGCGGCGCCTTGCCCGGGCCGCGCTCCACGCCGATGCTCGCGATCATCGGGGTGTCGATGACGCCGGGATGGACGGAGTTGACGCGGATCCCGTCGGCGGCGAGGTCGAGCGCGGCGGAACGGGTCAGTCCGCGCAGCCCGGACTTGCTCGCGCCGTAGGCGGAGTGGCCGCGGATGCCGCGCAGCCCGGCCGTGGACGAGATGTTCACGATCGACCCGCCGCCCCGCGCGCGCATGGCGGGCACCACCGCCCGGATGCCGAGGAACGGCCCGACGAGGTTGATCCGCAGGATCTCCTCGAAGTTCTCGCGGGTCTCCTCGGCGACCGGGGCGGTGCGCCAGACCGCGGCGTTGTTGACCAGCACGTCCACGCCGCCGAACGCCTCCTCCGCGACGCCCGCGACGCGATCCCAGTCGCCGGCGGACGTCACGTCGTGCCGGACGAAGCGGGCGGCGTCCCCAATGGACGCCGCCACCGCCGCGCCCTCGTCCTCCCGCACGTCGGTGAGCACGACCCGGGCGCCGGCCTCGGCGAACGCCCGCGCCTCGGCCTCGCCCTGCCCGCGCGCGGCGCCGGTGACGATCGCGACCTTCCCGTCGAGCCTCATCCGCGGGACCCGGCCGTCCGCTCGGCGGCCCGGAAGTGCGGGATGACGGTCTCGCCCCACTGGCGGATCGTCTCCATGCACACGTCCTGCGGGACGGTGCCCATCTGGATCAGGCACATGATCTCGTCCACGCCGATGTCGGCGAGCCGCTGGACGTACTCGATCGCGTAGTCGGCGGTGCCGTAGGCGTGCTCGGCGTTGAAGGTGCCGGTGTCCTGCGGACGGGCCGGGATGTTGGCCTCGTTGAGCTTGGCGACCAGCGCCTCCTTGTCGCGGGCGAGCGCGGCGATGTTGTCGTCGTCCTCGGTGTCCTCGGCGGGGGCGGGGCCGTTGCCGTACCAGTGCGCGATGGCCTCGGCGAAGAACCGCTGGCCGCGCGCGCCGATCCGGAGGGCGCGGTCGCCGTCGTCCAGGACGGTCGTCGGGCACAGCGCCACGAACTTGTCGGTGGTCTCGGTGCTGACGAGCCGCTCCGGGGTGCGCGTCCGGACGGTGTCCCAGTAGAGGTCGTACATCTCCTTGACCTCCTCGGGACCGGCGAAGCCCATCACCAGCGCGCCGACGCCGAGCGCGGCGGCGAGCCGGACCGTGTCGCGCTTCGAGCAGGCCATGTAGAGCGGCGGGTGCGGGGTCTGCACGGGCCGCGGCAGGATCTTCGCCGGGCCGACGTCGAGCAGGTCGGTGTGCCAGTCGACCTCGTCCTTGCGCCAGGCGTTGGCGAGGAACCGCAGCGACTCCTCCATCTGCGGGTAGGTCGCGGACGGCTCGACGCCGTACATGCCCATCTCCATGCGGGTGGAGCCGCGCCCGCCGCCGACGTCGAGCCGGCCGCCCGACAGCGCGTCCAGCATCCCGACCCGCTCGGCCACCCGGACGGGGTGGTTGTAGTTGAACGGCATGCAGATCACGCCGTGCCCGATGCGGATGCGGGACGTCCGCGCGGCGACCCAGCTGAGGAAGATCTCGGACGCGGTCATGTGGGCGTAGCGCTCGAGCCCGTGGTGCTCCACGGCCCACACGCGGTCGAAGCCCATCTCCTCGCCGTAGACGGCCTGCTCGACGCTGTCGAGCAGGAGCCGCCGCTCGCGCTCGGGGGTCGGGTTCGCCAGCTGGGCCTCGAAGATCATCGAGAACTGCATCGGGGGGCACCTCCAGTATTCCGGTTCGAAATATTCCTAACAGATATATGCCGCCGCCGCCACATGACCGTCCGGCATATAGCGGCGACTACGCTGGCCGGGTGAGCGACACGGCACCGCATGGCGGCACGGCAAAGGGCGGCACGGCGAAGGACGCGGCGGCGGGGGACGCGACGCCGAACCTCCCGCCGACCAGCTGGGCCGTGCTCGGGCTGCTCTCCTTCGGCGAGGAGCTGTCGGGCTACGACCTGAAGAAGTGGGCCGACTGGAGCCTCAAGTTCTTCTACTGGAGCCCCTCGTACAGCCAGATCTACGGCGAGCTGAAGCGGCTGGAGAAGATCGGGTACGCCACGTCCCGCGTCGAGCTGACCGAGAGCACCCGCGGCAAGCGCGTGTACGCCATCACCGAGGAGGGCATGGCCGCGGTGTCGCGCTGGGCGCGCGAGGCGCCCGTCGAGCCGCCCGTCCTCAAGCACGGGGTCATGCTCCGGACCTGGCTCGGCCACCTGATGGAGCCGGCCCGGCTCCGCGAGATCCTCCGGCAGCACGGCGAGTACGCCGAGAAGATGAGCCGGCGCGCGGCGGCCGACGCCGGCGGCGCCGCCGAAGTGGCCGAATGGGCCTACCCCGAGCTGGTGCTGCGCTGGTCCCAGCGCTACTACGAGGCCGAGCGCGAGCTGACCCGCCGGATGCTCGCCGACCTGGACGAGATCGCCGCCGAGTCCGCGAAGGACGGGCCGCTCACCTCCTGAGCGCATGGCCGAAGCCGCCGCGGAAGAACAGCAGCGGCCGCGCGGCCCGCACGGCGGCGAGGTCGCGGACCCGCCCGATCACGATGGAGTGGTCGCCGCCCGGCAGTTCCCGCTCGACGTCGGCCTCGATCCACGCCAGCGCGCCGTCCAGCAGCGGCGAGCCGCCCGGTGCCGGCGTCCAGGACACCCCGGCGAACTTGTCCCGGCCGGCCATCGCCCGGCACAGCCCGCCCTGATCCGCGGCCAGCACGTTCACCGCGAACCGGCCCGCCGCGCGCACCCTCGGCCAGGTCGTGGACGCCGCGCCCGGGCAGAAGCACACCAGCGGCGGGTCCAGCGACAGCGACGAGAACGACTGGCAGGCCATGCCGACCGGCTCGTCCCCGTCCATCGCCGTGACCACCACGACGCCCGTGCAGAACGCGCCGAGGACCCGGCGCATACGCTCCGCGCCGACCTGCCCCGCCGCTCCCTCCGCTCCCGCCGTCTCCTCCATCGTCGCGTGCGCCGCCATGCGTCCTCCTGATGCACCGAAGCGAAATATTTCTAATAGAAACATTCCGATTAGAAGCATCCCTGTGGTTCCATGTCAAGGCGCCCGGTCACCCCCGTCCGGCCCGAAGGAGCGACATGCCACCCCACCCCGCCCCCGCCACGATCCCCGCGCTCGTGCGGCACGCCGCCCGCGTCCACGGCGACCGCGAGGCGCTGGTGACCGAGACCGCGCACGGCCCGGTCCGCCGGACGTTCGCGCAGCTCGGCGCCGATGTCGAGGCGGCGGCGCGGGCGGCGGCCGGCGCCGGCGTCCGGCCCGGCGACCGGGTGGCGATCTGGGCGCCGAACAGCGCGGAGTGGATCGTCGCGGCCCTCGGCCTGGTGAGCGCGGGCGCGGTGCTCGTGCCGCTCAACACCCGCTACCGGGCCGCCGAGGCGGCCGACATCCTGCGCCGCAGCCGCGCCACCGCGCTGTTCACGGTGCGCGGCTTCCTCGGCAACGACTACCCGGCGATGCTGGCCGCCTCCGGCGCCCGCCTGCCCGATCTCAGGCTGACCGTGCTGCTGGCGGGCGAGCCCGACGGCACCGCCGTGAGCTGGGCCGATCACCTCGCCGGCGGAGCCGCCGTGAGCGCGGACGAGGCGCGCGAGCGGGCGGACGCGGTGCGCGCCGAGGACGTGTGCGACATCGTCTTCACCTCCGGCACCACCGGACGCCCCAAGGGCGCGATGTCGACGCACGGCCAGACGCTCCGCGTCTTCGAGGCGTGGAGCGCGGTCGCCACGCTGCGGCCGGGCGACCGGTACCTGCTGATCAACCCGTTCTTCCACACGTTCGGCTACAAGGCGGGCGTGCTCGCGTGCCTGCTGAACGGCGCCACGATGCTGCCGGAGGCGGTGTTCGACGCCGAGCGGGCGGCGCGGCGGCTGGCCGAGGAGCGGGTCACCGTGCTGATGGGCCCGCCGACGGTCTTCTCGTCGCTGCTGGCGCTGCCCGATCGGCCGCCGCACGCGCTGCGGCTCGCGGGGACGGGCGCGGCCGACGTGCCGGTCGACCTCGTCCGCCGGATCCGCGCCGAGCTGGGCGTGCCGGACGTGTTCACCGCCTACGGGCTGAGCGAGGCCGCCGGTGTGGTGTCGGTCTGCCCGGTCGACGCCGACGCCGAGACCGTCGCGCGCACCACCGGCCCGGCGCTGCCGGGCACCGAGATCCGGATCGCCGCGACGGACGGCCGGCCGCTGCCGCCCGGCGAGACCGGCGAGATCCTCGTGCGCGGCTACAACGTGATGAAGGGCTACCTGGACGATCCGGACGCGACCGCGCGGGCGGTCGACGCGGACGGCTGGCTGCGCACCGGCGACTGCGGCCGCCTCGACGAGCGCGGCTACCTGACCGTCACGGGGCGGCTCAAGGACATGTTCGTGGTCGGCGGGTTCAACGCCTACCCGGCGGAGATCGAGGGCGTGCTCGTCCGCCATCCGGCGGTCGCCGACGCGGCGGTCGTCGGGGTGCCGGACGAGCGGCTCGGCGAGGTCGGCGCCGCGTACCTGGTCCTGCGGGACGGCGCGGACGGGGCGGTCGGCGGCGAGGAGCTGACCCGCTGGCTGCGCGAGCGGCTCGCCAACTTCAAGGTGCCCCGGCACTTCCACGTCGTCGACGAGCTGCCGCGCAACGCGAGCGGGAAGGTCGTCAAGCGGGACCTGCGGGAGCGGGCGTGATCAGCCGGGGGCCTGGGTGGGCGTGCCCGCGGGCGGGACGGCCCGCCCGGAGGCGAGCAGCTCGTCCAGGTCGGCGAGCATCTGGTCGGCCAGGTCGCGCTCGGCCGCGTAGTAGCGGGTCGCCCAGCGCGCCACCAGTTCGGGATAGGCCCAGCCGGACACGGACGCGGCGTACGAGCGGGAGTACTCCGCCTCCTCCAGCAGCCGCTGGGCGTCGTCGCGGTGCTCGGTCACGATCTGGCGGAGCCGCTCGGGCGTGGCCAGGTGGCCGAGCCACACGCGCAGGGCCGTCCCGTGCTTGAGGACGGGCGGCTCGACCGGGGCCCGCTCGACCCAGCCGCTGAGCGCGTCGCGGCCGGCGGGGGTGATGGTGTAGACGCGCCGGGACCGGCCGTCGGCGGCGGTGCCGAGCCGCGACTCGGCGTACCCGACGCGCTCCAGCCGCTTGAGCTCGGTGTAGATCTGGCTCATCGCGGGGCTCCAGTAGAAGAACCGCAGGATGTGCTCGGCCCACTGGCGGATCTCGTAGCCGGTCAGAGCCTCGCCGAAGGACAGCACGCCGAGCACGGCCCACGCGGTCGCGGGCAGCCGTTCGCCGGGCGGTTCGGAGGGGCGCGCCATGGCGACCAGCCTAGCCACCCGCCGGGGTCTGACGCGTCACACCCCGACACTTGATGTTCCAATTTGGAATACGCTGCAGAGAAAGCGCACGTCAGAGCAAGGAGAGGGACATGTCCGGACTGCGGGACAAGGTAGTGATCGTGACGGGCGGGGCCCGGGGCCTGGGCGCCGCGGCCGCCGCGCGGATGGCCCGGGACGGCGCGCGGATCGTCGTCACGGACCTGCTGGAGGAGCCGGGCGCCGCGACCGCGGCCGAGGTCGGCGGCCTGTTCATGCGGCACGACGTCACCGAGCGGGACGGCTGGCGGGCCGTCACCGAGGCGGCGCTCGGCGCCTACGGCCGGATCGACGGGCTGGTCAACAACGCCGGCATCGCGTCCAACTCGCTGATCGAGAACGAGTCCCCCGAGTACTTCGAGAAGGTGCTGAGGATCAACCTGTTCGGGGTGTTCCTCGGCATGCAGGCGGTGATCGAGCCGATGCGGGCGGCGGGCGGCGGCTCCATCGTCAACATCTCCTCCGCGGCCGGGCTGACCGCGCTGCCGCTGACCTCCGGGTACGGCGCGTCCAAGTGGGGCGTCCGCGGCCTCACCAAGATCGCCGCGACGGAGCTCGGCCGGCACCGGATCCGGGTCAACTCGGTGCACCCCGGCATGACCTACACGCCGATGACCGCCGAGCACTCCACCCTGGGCGAGGGCGGCTTCCCGCTCGCCGCGCTCGGCCGGGTCGGCGTGCCCGAGGAGATCGGCGAGGCGGTGTCGTTCCTGATCTCGGACGCGGCGGCCTACGTGACCGGCGCCGAGCTGGCCGTGGACGGCGGCTGGACCGCCGGCGAGGTCGTGATGATGGCGCAGGCGGCCGGCTGACCATGCCGCTCGACCCCCGCGCGCAGAAGATCGCCGCCGCGATGACGGCGGGCTTCCCCCCGATCGGCGCCGAGGTCACCGACGCGGCGCGGGCGCGGCGGCTGCTGGCCGCCGCGCCCGGTCCCGACCTCGAACCGATCCCCGTCGCCCGGACCGAGGACCGGACCCTGCACCCGGACCAGGGCGACCTGCCCGTCCGGATCTACTGGCCGGACGGCGCCGCACCGCACCCGGTCACGGTGTTCTTCCACGGCGGCGGGTTCACCCTCTGCGGGCTCGACAGCCACGACCGGTTCTGCCGGATCCTCGCGTCCGGTGCCGGGACGATCGTGGTCTCGGTCGACTACCGGCTGGCGCCCGAGCACCCGTTCCCCGCCGCGGTCGAGGACGCGCGGGCCGCCGTCGCCTGGGCGCACGCCAACGCCGCGTCGCTCGGCGGCGATCCCGATCGCCTCGCGGTGGCCGGCGACAGCGCGGGCGGGAACCTCGCCGCGGTCGCGTGCCTCGCCGCCCGCGACGGGGCGGGCCCGCCGATCGCGTTCCAGGCGCTGGTCTACCCCGTGACCGACGCGGGGCAGGACACCCCGTCCTACCGCGAGCACGGCGAGGGGAAGTTCCTCACCGCGGCGCACATGCGCTGGTACTGGGAGCAGTACCTGGACGACCCGTCCGACGCGGACCACCCGTACGCCTCGCCGCTGCGGGCCCCGGACCTGTCCGGCCTGCCTCCGGCCTTCGTGCTCACCGCCGAGTGCGATCCCCTGCGGGACGAGGGGGAGGCGTACGCGGCGCGGCTCGCCGAGGCCGGCGTCCCCGTCGAGGTCCACCGGATCGAGGGCGCCTTCCACGGCATCTTCGGCCTCGACCACGTGCTCCCGGCCGCCGTCGAAGCACGCCGGCTGACCACGGGCGCGCTCCGCGCCGCGCTCGGCACCGGGGCCGGCAGGACGTAGCGGCGCGTCCCCGCTCAGGGCGCCCCCGGCACCAGCGCTTTGCCGCGATAACGATCTACTACGTGGGTTGTAGTAGATTGGAGGGAAGCGTACGTGAACGAGGCTTGGGGCTGCCGTGACGGGGGCGAGCGTGACGGGCCCGTGCGCCGCCCGCCCGGGACCGGCCGCGCCGGCCATGGCGACGACGCCTGCGGCCGTGCCGCCGGTGTCAGCCGCTCCGGCCGGGGGCGTCGCGCAGGGTCGCGAAGATGTCGTCGAGCAGGGGGCGCGCGGGCGTCCGGCCGTGCTCGACGTACCACTCGTGGCCGAGCGCCCAGCGGAACACCGGCCGGGGAAGCCTGAGCAGCACCGCCAGCGTCCGGACGCCCGTGTCGGCTCCGGCCTGCGTCGCGTGGGCCGCCATCGCCGCGCGCTTCTGGCGGGCGAAGCGCCGCACGTCCACCCGGTGGGTGAGCGCCTCGGGGGCGCTGTAGGCGGCGGCGAACCGGGACGGCGAGAAGTCCGCGGGGACGCCCGGCAGCCGGGCGACCAGCGCGAGCGCGCGGCGCAGCAGCCGCCGGTCCACCGTGGCCTCCAGCACGACGCGGGTACCGGCGAGCTCGGCCGCGCGGGTGCCGACGCGGTGCACCTGCACATGGTCGGGGTGCCCGTACCCGCCCGCCGGGTCGTAGACGGTCAGGACGTCGGCGCCCTCCTCGTCCAGGATCGCGGCCAGCCGCGCGGCGGCCTCCTCCACGTCGGCGTGCGCGAAGGAGCCGGGGGCGCCCGACGGATCGGACGCCATGCCGGAGTCGGCGTAGCCGAGCCATTCGACGCGGGCGCAGCCGAGCGCGCGGGCGGAGTCGCGGAGCTCGGCGACGCGCCGCTCGCCGAGCCGCCCGTCCTCGCGGTCGGCGGACGCCGCCAGGCCCGCCTCCCCCACCGTCGCCATGACGAGGACGACCCGGTGGCCGCCGGCGGCCGCGCGGGCGAGGGTCCCGGCGGTCAGCAGCGCCTCGTCGTCGGGGTGGGCGTGGAAGGACACCAGCGTGTACGGCACCGGTCAAGTGTGCCGGAGGGGAACGCGGGCCCGGCGCGGGGAGCCCGGCGATGAGGATCGCGCACCTGACGGACTACTACCTGCCGCGGCTGGGCGGGGTGGAGATGCACGTCCACGATCTGGCGACCCGGCAGCAGGAGGCGGGCCACGACGTCACCGTGATCACCTCGTCGGCGCGCCCCGCCGGGCTCCGGCGCCGGGACCCCGCGATGCGGGAGGACCCGAACGGGCCGCGCGTGCTGCGGCCCACCGAGCGGATGGCGTTCCCGACGACGCTGAACCCCGGCGGGATCGTGGCGGGCCGGCGGCTGGCGCGGTACGGCAAGTACGACGTCGTGCACGTGCACGCGGGCCCGTTCACCCCGCTGGCCGTCGCGGGCGCCACGCTGGCCGCCCGGATCCCGACCGTGGTGACGGTGCACTCGCTGATCTCCTACATGGAGCCGGCGTTCCGGGTCCTCGACGCGGCGACGGGCTGGTCCGCGCTGCCGGCCGTGTGGACGGCCGTGAGCGACACCGCGGCCGAGCCGGTGCGCCGCCTGGTCTCACCCGCCCCGGTGTTCGTGCTGCCCAACGGCATCGACGCGCAGGAGTGGCGGGTCGATCCGCTGCCCCGCACGCCGGGCGAGGTGCTGGTCGTCGCCGTCATGCGGCTGGCGCCGCGCAAGCGGCCGCACCACCTGCTGCGGATACTGCGGCGGGCGCGGGCGGCGCTCGGCCCGTCCGCCGGGCTGCGCGCGGTGATCGTCGGAGACGGGCCCGAACGCCGCTCCATCGACCGCTACCTGCGCCGGCACGCCATGACCGGCTGGGTCGAGCTGCCCGGACGGCTGGAACGCGACGGGATCCGGGCCCTGTTCCGGCGCGCCGACCTGTTCGTCGCCCCCGCCGTACTGGAATCGTTCGGCATAGCCGCCCTTGAGGCGCGGTGCGCGGGCCTGCCCGTCATCGCGCGCACCGAGGGCGGCATCGGGGAGTTCGTCACCGACGGCCAGGACGGCCTGCTGGCCGCGAGCGACGGCGCCATGGCCGACGCGATCGTCCGGCTGGCGTCCGACGAGGCGCTGCGGGCCCGGATGGCCGCCCGCGCCCGCGCGGTCCAGCCGCCGGTGACCTGGCCGGGCGTGCTGCGCCGCACCGAGGACCTGTACGGCCTGGCCATGGAACGGCTGGACAGGGCGCCCGACGGGCGGCCCGAGAGAAGGGTGGGCTGAACCGTCCGCGCGTTGCTCCCGCGCCCCGCGGCGCACGACACGGGCCCGCGCGCCGCCGGAAGGCCGCGCCGCAGGAGGCCGTGGCTCGTCGGCGAGCTGCTGATCGTGCTGGTGCTGCTGAAGGTCTACGACTACGTGCGCTCGCTCGCCGACGCGCGGCACGGTGCGGCGCTCGCGCACGGCCGGGACGTCCTCGCCGTGGAGCGCGACCTGCACCTGGACGTCGAGCTCGGGCTGAACAGGTGGCTGACCGGGCATCACGGCATGGCGTGGGCCTCCGTCGAGTGGTACCAGCGGGCGCACATCGGCGTCACGCTGACCGTCCTCGCCTGGTGCTACATCGCCGGGCCGGACCTCTACCGGCCCGCGCGCAACGCCCTCGTCCTGACGAACCTCGCCGGGATGACGGTCTTCTTCGTCCTGCCGGTGATGCCGCCGCGGCTGCTGCCGGGCGCGGGGTTCGCCGACTCGGTGGCGCTCGCCGGTTTCGGGACGACGCACGGCGGCCCGGTGCCCGCCGACCAGTACGCGGCGATGCCGTCCCTGCACCTGGCCTGGGCGACGTGGGTGGTGGCGGTGGCGGTCGCGCTCCTGCGCCGCCACCGGGCGCGCTGGCTCGCGGCGCTGTACCCCGTGACGACCGCGTTCGTCGTCATGGCGACCGCCAACCACTTCCTGCTGGACGTCCTCGCCGGGATGGCGGTGACGGCGGCGGCGGTCCTCGCGACCGGCCTGGTGTGGGCCGGGAACGGGACGGTCCGCGCGGGCGGTCAGATGATCCGGCGGCGCAGCAGGACGGCGAACACGCAGGCGCCCGGCAGCAGCGGCAGCCAGACGGTGATCAGCCGGTACCCGACGACCGCGCCGAGCGCTGCGGCCGACGGCACGCCCGCCCACACGAGCCCGGCGACCAGCACCACGTCCAGCCCGCCGATGCCGCCGGGCGAGGGCACCAGGGCCGAGACCGAGGAGACGACGAGGTAGACCACGACGACGCTGGTCACCGTGATCGGGACGGACAGGCTGCGCAGCACCGCGAACAGCACGAGGCCGTGCAGGAGCGGCGAGGACAGCGAGCCGAGCCACAGCGCGGTGGCGCGCCCGGGGTGCCGCAGGACCATGCCGAGCCCGGCGAGCTCGTGCCGCAACTGCCGCCCGCCCGCCGCGACGCGGGACCGCAGGACGCGGGCGAAGCGGGCCGGGCGCAGCCACACCAGCGCGACCGCCGCGGCGACGACGGCGGCCGCGAGGCCGCCCTCGATCCACGGGTTCCCGGCGACGGCGGCGGCGACCTCCCGGGGCCGCGGCCAGTGCCGCTCCCCCAGCATGCCGAGCGCGGACGGGACGCCCGCGACGGCGACCGCGAGCAGCAGCAGGTGCGTCACCAGCCCGGCCAGCGAGTTCAGCCCGACCGAGCCCATCGCGGCGCCCCGGGTCAGCCCGCAGCGCCGCAGGAACCGCACGTTGATCGCGATCCCACCCGACCCGGCGGGCAGCAGCTGGTTGGCGAAGGACGCGGCGACCTGCACCGCGAACAGCCGGCCGACCGGAGGCCGCACCGGCATCGAGCCGAGTTGGGTGACGGTGCCCACGCACCACATCGCGGCGGTGGCGAGCGCGGCGAGCAGCAGCCAGGCCCGGTCGGCGCCCATCAGGCTCTCGCCGCCCGCGTCGAGCGCGACCCGGTGCATGAGCGCGAGAACGACGACCGCGCCCGCGACCGCGGTGCCCAGCACGACGCGCGGCACCGACGCCTCCGCCGACAGGACCCGCCCGAGGGCCGCGAGCACCGCGCGCGGGGAACCGGGCGTGCGCGCCGAGCCGGGCGTGCGCGGGGTCGCGCGGCGGCGGCCCGCCGGGGCGTCCGGTCCCCCGCGGGCCGCGTCCTGATCAGCTCCGGAAGGTGTCACTCTCCGCCCCGTCCGCTCGAACGTCCCCTGCTCCGGCCCCGTGCGCGCCCTGCCCGGCCGCGTGCCCCGCCGGCGCCGCCGCCGCGTCGGTCACCGCGTCGAGCGCCGCGTTCTGCACCGCCAGGTGGGCGACCCAAGACGATCAACCCGCTGCTCGGCGACACCTGCTTCATCGGAAGCGACGCGG
>NZ_JABMCA010000077.1:0-44722 GCF_014706005.1 Actinomadura sp. RB99
CCGAGAACGACGAGCGGCTCCTGCGCGACCTGCTGGAACGCCCCCGGACGTCCGAGGCGTCCGAGCCGCCCGGGGCGCCCTAGCGGGTCTGCGCGTGCTCGATCTGCTGGCGCCCCCGCCGCCGCGCCGCCGGTGGCTCGTCGTGGCCACGGCGGCGCTGGTCGTCCTGTCGGTGTGGGCCGCCAACGACGGCGCGATCGACCTGCACCAGCTGATCGAGCACGCGCAGACCCGCTAGGGCGCCCCGGGCGGCTCGGACGCCTCGGACGTCCGGGGGCGTTCCAGCAGGTCGCGCAGGAGCCGCTCGTCGTTCTCGGTCAGCTCGGAGACGAACCGGGCCAGCACGCCGGGCCGCTCGGCGCCGCTGCGGTCGAGCTCGGTGCGCATGCGGCGGGCGGTGAGCGCCGCGGTGTCCTCCACGGCGGCGCTGTAGGCGTAGGTGCGCCCGGCGCGGACCCGGAGCAGCAGCCCCTTGGCGTGCAGCCGGGCGAGGATCGTGGCGATCGTCGTGCGGGCCAGGCCGTCGCCGAGGGCGACGCGGACGTCCCGCGCGGTCAGCGGCCGCTCGGCGGCCCAGATCGTCTCGAGCACCGCCGATTCCAGCTCTCCCGAGGGGCGGCGCGCTGCAGAGGTCACGGGCCCGAGTGTGCCACACGGCCGGCGGCGAACCCATGGACGGAAGATGGACGGCACGCGTCGGCACGGAGCGGCACGAGTCGGCGCGGGCCGGCGCGGGTCAGCGCGGTGCGAGCAGGTCGCCGACGGCGGCGATGCCCGCCCGGACGGCCCGCTCTCCGGTGTTGCCGAACCCGAGCACGAGCTGCACCGGGGTGTCCCCGCCGTCGGCGCGGCACATGCTCATCCCGTGCAGGCCGACCCCCCGCGCGTGGGCCGCCTCGACCAGCGCCGCCTCGCCGCCGGGGGCGTCGAGGTGCGCGACGGCGTGGAATCCGGCGTCCAGGCCCGTCACCCGGACGCCGGGCGCGTGCTCGGCGAGCGCCGCGAGCAGCGCGGCGCGGCGCGCGGCGTACACCGGCCGCATCCGGCGCAGGTGCCGGTCGTAGCGGCCGGACTCGATGAGCCGGGCGAGCGCGAGCTGGTCGAGCGCCGGGGAGCCGCGGTCGTTGAGCAGCTTGTGCTCCAGGACCGCCGCGCCCAGCGAGGGCGGGGCGAGCATCCAGCCGAGGCGCAGCGCGGGCGCCAGCGACTTGCTCACCGTGCCGATCGAGACGACCCGGTCGGCGGCGAGGCCCTGCAGCGCGCCGACCGGCTCGCGGTCGTAGCGGAACTCGGCGTCGTAGTCGTCCTCGATGATCATGGCGTCCCGGTCCGCCGCCCACGCGATCAGCTCCAGGCGCCGGCGCGGGGCCATGACCACGCCGGTCGGCCACTGGTGCGCGGGGGTGACGACCACCGCGCGGGCGCCGGTGGCGGCGAGCGCCCGCACGTCGACGCCGTCTCCGTCGACCGGCACCGGCACCGCGTCCAGCCCCGCCCACGCGGCCGCGGCCTCGGTGGAGCGGGGGCCGCCGGGGTCCTCGTAGGCGACCGTCCGCACGCCCGCCCGGGCCAGCGCGCTGAACGCCAGCACCAGCCCTTGGGCGTGGCCGGAGCAGACGACGATCCGGTCCGGCTCCGCCGCCGCGGCCCGGACGCGCCGCAGGTACCCGGCCAGGACCTCGCGCAGGGCCGTGGCGCCCGCCGGGTCGCCGTAGTCGAGCGCGGCGGTCGGGATCGCCCGCCCCGCCTCGCGGACCGCCCACAGCCAGTCGGCCATCGGAAAGGACCCGAGGTCGGGCACCCCGGGACGGAAGTCGGCGATCAGCCGGGCGGGCGGGGGAGCGGGCCGCGCGGGCGCCGCCGGGACCGGGGGCGCCGCCCCGGCCGCGACGCGGGTGGCCGAGCCGCCCCGCGTGGCGAGGTAGCCCTCCGCCCGCAGCTGGGCGTAGCACTCCTGGATCAGCCCGCGCGAGATCCCCAGCGTCCGGGCCAGCTCCCGGGAGGACGGCAGCCGCTCCCCGACCCGCAGCCGCCCGCCCCGGATCGCGTCCCTGACCTGGCGTTCCAGCTGGCAGCGCAGCGGCTCGGCGGACGCCCGGTCCAGCGCCAGCAACAGTTCGGGGGACGAACCGGACCACTCCAGCGGCATGGAAGTGGAGCTTATCGGCGGTCCGCCCGGTCCGTAGCGTGATCGGCATGACGACGACGCACTGCCCCGAGGCCCCCGCCCCCCCGGCGCGACCGGCCCTCGTGACCCGCCCGCTGCTGCTGCGGTTCGTGTCCATGCTCGGCGCGGCGATCAGCTTCTACCTGCTGCTGTCGGTGGCGCCGCTCTACGCCCAGGGTGCGGGCGGGGGCGGCGGTGCGGCGGGCCTGGCGACCGGCGCGCTGATGTTCGCGACCGTGTGCGGCGAGTTCGGCACCCCGTGGCTCATGAACCGGTACGGGTACCGGGCCGCGCTCGGTGCCGGGCTGGTGCTGCTCGGCGCGCCCGCCCTCGTGCTGACGGCGTCGTCGAGCATGGCGTGGATCGTCCTGGTCTGCCTGCTGCGCGGCCTCGGGTTCGCGGTGACGGTGGTCGCCGGCGGCGCGCTGACCGCCTCGCTGATCCCGGACGAGCGGCGCGGCGAGGGGCTGGCGCTCGTCGGCATCGTCGCGGGCGCCCCGGCGCTCGGCGCGCTGCCGCTCGGCGTGTGGTCGGCGCGGCACTTCGGGTTCACGCCCGTCGCCGTCGCCGCGGGGCTCGCCGCCCTCGTCGCGGTCGCCTCCGTGCCCGGGCTGCCGGACGGCGAGCGCGGCGGCGGGCGGGCCGCCGGGATGCTCGCCGGGCTGCGCACGCCGGCGCTGTCGCGTCCCGCGTTCGTGTTCGGCGCGTCCGCGCTGGTCGCCGGCATCATCGTCACGTTCCTGCCGCTCGCCGTCGCGTCCGCGTCCGCCGGGGTCGTCGCGGCGGCGCTGTTCCTGCAGCCGCTCGCCTCGACCGTCGCCCGCGTCGCGGCGGGCCGGATCGGCGACCGGCGCGGGGCGGCCGGGCTGGTCCCGCCCGGCCTGCTCCTGTCGGCGGCCGGCGTCCTGCTCACCGCGCTCACCCGGCACGATCTCGCCGTGATCGCCGGGGTGACGGTGTTCGGCGTCGGGTTCGGGCTGCTGCAGAACGCGACGCTGGCCCTGATGTACGAGCGGGTGCAGCGGTCCGGGTACGGGACGGTCAGCGCGCTGTGGAACGTCGCCTACGACGCGGGGATGGGCGTGGGCGCGCTCGGTTTCGGGCTCGTCGCCGGGTGGACCGGCTACCCGTGGGCGTTCGTCCTCACCGCGGCGCTGCTGGTGGCGGCGCTGCCGGTCGCGCTGCGCGACGTCCGGGCCGTCCGCGAGGGGTGACCGTCCGCGAGGGGTGACCGTCCGCGACCGGTGGGCGGGCGTCCCGCTCACCGGGCCCGGTGCCCGCGCCGGAGCGGCAAATATTGTATCAAGTATCTCCAGGTAGAGATCTTGAGGAGGAGCGGGCGATGACGGAGACGCTGCGGATCGAGGACGACGGCGCGGTGCGGACGCTGGTCTTCGCCCGCCCCGAGGCGGCCAACGCCTTCAACGAGGAGCTGTACCATGCCGCCGCGCGGGCGCTGCGGGACGCCGCGTCCGACGACGCCGTCTCGGTCGTGCTGCTGACGGGGGAGGGCCGCGCCTTCACCGCCGGGACCGACATCAAGGAGATGGCCGAGATCGCCCGCGACCACGCCGCCGGGCGCTCGGACCAGGAGATGGGCAGCGGGTTCATCGCGCTCGTGGACGCGCTCGCCGAGTTCCCCAAGCCGCTGATGGCGGCGGTGAACGGCTCCGGCGTCGGCCTCGGCATCACCATGCTGGGCCACTGCGACGTGGTGCTCATCGCCGAGCACGCGCGGCTGATGGCGCCGTTCGCCGCGATGGGCGTCGTCCCCGAGGCGGCGGGCAGCTACCTGCTGCCCGCGCGCATGGGCCACCAGCACGCCGCGCTCGCGCTGTTCACCGGGAACTGGATCACCGCCGAGGAGGCCGTGCGCTGCGGCCTCGCGCTGCGCGCCTGCCCGGCGGAGACGCTGCTGGAGACCGCGCGCGGCATCGCCCGCGAGATCGCGGCCAAGCCGCTGGCGTCGCTGGTGGCCACCAAGGAGCTGATCCTCGCGCCGCGGCGCGCGGAGGTGCGGCGCGCCCGCGAGCGCGAGGACGCCGCGTTCGCCCGCCTGCTGGGGGAGGCGGGCGCCGACGGCCGCATCGCCGCGCGGCTCGGCTGACCCGCCGGACGCGCCCCTTCCGCCGATCGGGCCCGGGTCACTCCTCCGCGGGCAGGCCGCGCAGCGCCGCCTCGCCGAACAGCGGCTCGAAGACCGAGGAGTAGTCGGGGCCCCGGCGCAGGTGGTGGCCGCCGTCCACGTTGAGGATCTGCCCGGTGATCCACGACGCGTCCGGGCCCGCCAGGAACCCGACGGCCGCGGCGATGTCCTCCGGCTCCCCGACCCGGGCGAGCGGCATGCAGGCCAGGTAGTCCTCCAGCACGGGGCCGGTGTCGGCGATGCCCGCCACGAGCTCGGTGCGGGTCAGCCCGGGGCGGATCCCGTTCACCCGGATCCCCGCGCCGCCGAGCTCGTCGGCCGCCAGCCGGACGAGGTGGTCCACGGCCGCCTTCGACACCCCGTACGCGCCGAACCAGCGGTGGGTGTTCGACGAGGCGATGGACGAGATCGCGATGATCGAGCCGCCGCCCGCGCCCGCCATCGCCCGGGAGGCGTGCCGGATCGTCAGCATGGTGCCGGTGGCGTTCAGCTCCATCGTCGCGCGCCAGGCGTCGAGATCGAGGTGCCCGATCGGCCCGATCGAGCTGGACCCGCCCGCGCACGCCACGGCCGTCCGCAGCGGCCCGCGCTCCGCCGCCGTCCGGACGGCGTTCGCGACCTGCGCGTCGTCGGTGACGTCCGCGACGACGTACCCGATGCCCCTGCCCGCCTTCGCGGCGGCCTCTCGCAGCCGGTCCTCGGTGCGCCCGCAGATGGTGACCGCGGCGCCCTGCTCGGCGAGCCGGACGGCGCATCCCAGCCCGATCCCGCTGCCGCCGCCCGTGACCAGCGCCGCCGTTCCGTCCAGGTTTCCCATGTCGTCTCCTCTTCAGCGGTCGACGGCGGTGGTGCCGCCGTCGACCGTCAGGTGCGTGCCGGTGATGAAGGACGCCTCGTCGCTCATGAGGAACCGGACCGCCGCGGCGACCTCCTCCGGTCGGCCGAGCCGGCCGACCGGAGCCTTGGCCTCGAAGAGGGGGCGCATCTCGGCCGGCACGTCCGTGCTGAGCATCGGGGTGTCGATGTAGCCGGGGCAGACGGCGTTGACGCGGACGCCGTCGCCGGCGAGCAGGTGCGCCATCGAGCGGGTGAGGCCGAGCATCCCCGCCTTGGACGCGCAGTACGACGGGATGAACAGGCTCCCGACGAACGCCTCGATCGAGGCGATCCCGACGATCGCCGAGCCCTCCTGCGCGCGCAGGTCGTCCAGCAGCGCCTGGGAGAGCAGCGCGTGCGCCCGCAGGTTGACGTGCTGGACCGCGTCCCAGCGGGCCTCGTCGAGGTCGCCGACCGCGGCCGGTCCGGAGATCCCGGCGGCGTGGACGAGTCCGCCGATCGGGCCGAGCGCGGCGCGGCTGCGCTCGATCGCGTCCGGGAACGCGGCGGCGTCGGTCACGTCGATGCCGACGGCGAGGGTCGCCGTCCCGGTGTCGGCGGTCACGGCCGCGGCGACGCCGGCGGGGTCGGTGCGGTCCCACAGGGCGACCGGGCGGCCCACCTCGGCGAGGGCGCGGGCGCAGGCGGCCCCGATGCCCGAGGCGCCGCCGGTGACGACGACCGCGGTGCCGGGGGACGCGCTGCGGACCGCCATGGCGACTCCTTGATACTTGATACTTGATGCAAGTTCGGATCGAGATTAGCGTGCTCGCGACCCCGCCGACAGGGGCGGGACGGTGGACGCTGGAGGGTGCCGTGCGGGACCTGCGCGGAAGGGCGGCGGCCGTGACCGGCGCCGGAAGCGGTATCGGACGCGCGCTCGCGGTCCGGCTGGCGCGCGAGGGGGTGCGCCTGGCCCTCGCCGACATCGACGAGGAGGCCCTCGCGGAGACCGAACGCGCCTTGAGCCCCGGCACCACGGTCGTCACGCAGGTCACCGACGTCGGCGACGAGGAGTCCGTGCGGACGTTCGCCGACCGCGCGTTCGCCGCGTTCGGCGAGGTGCGCCTGCTGTTCAACAACGCGGGCGTCTACATGGGCGGGCGCATGTGGACGCGTCCCGCCGCCGACTTCGAATGGACGCTGCGGGTCAACCTCTGGGGCGTCCTGCACGGCGTCCGCGCCTTCGTGCCCCGGATGATCGAGCAGGGCGGCGAGGGGCACATCGTCAACACCTGCTCGGTCGCCGGGCTGTTCGCCGGTCCCGGCGCCGCGCCCTACACCGTCTCCAAGTGGGCGGCTTTCGCGGCGACGCTCAGCCTGGCCCAGGAACTGGCGCTGGAGAACTCGCCGCTGGGGGTCTCGGCGCTGTGCCCGGGCGGCGTGCGGACGCGCATCCACGAGTCGGAGCGGGGGCGTCCCGCCGGGCTGGCGACCGAGCCGGGCGAGGACTCCGCTTTCATGGAGGAGGTGATCGCCGCCACCGTGGCCGGCGGCATCTCCGTAGAGGACGCGGTGGAGGCGACGCTGAGCGCCGTCCGCGAGGGCCGCTTCCTCGTCCTCACCCACCCCGAGTACGAACCGGGCCTCGCCGAGCAGGCCGAGGCGCTCGCCGCCGGGCGGCTGCCGCGCCTGCCCGACTACGAAGGAAAGGGATGACGATGCCGCCGAAGGGGACCGCCGCGCCCAAGGGCCTGGACTCGCCGATCGTGCCGAAGATCCTCAAGGTCATGTCGCGCGTCAACATCGCGGCCTACCGCGCGACCGGCGGGCGCGTCGGCGGGACGTGGCGGCTCGGCAGCGCCTTCCGCAAGGGCGTGCCGATCTGCCTGCTCACCACCAAGGGGCGCAAGACCGGCCGCCCGCGCACGCAGCCGCTGCTCTACATGCCGGACGGCGACCGCGTCGTCATCGTGGCGTCCCAGGGCGGGCTGCCCAAGGATCCCCTCTGGTACCTCAACCTGCGCGCCGACCCGCGCGTGACCGTCCAGGTGCGGCGCGACGTCCGCCGCATGCGCGCCCGCACCGCCTCGCCGGAAGAGCGGGCGGCGCTGTGGCCCCGCCTGGTCGCCGTCTACGCCGACTTCGACAAGTACCAGTCCTGGACGGACCGCGAGATCCCCGTCGTCATCTGCGAACCCGCCTGACACCGGCCGCGGCGGCGGCGGCGAGGCGGGCGCTCGCCGGGCGGCCTCCGGTTGACGCCCCTGTTGGCTAACCGCTATTCATTAGCTAGCCGTTAGGGGTGGTGCATGCAGGACGCGGTGCTGGCGATGCTCGCGAAGGAACCGTCGCACGGTTACCGCCTGCGCGAGCGGCTCCGGCGGGCCCTCGGGCCGCTCGGGGAGTCGATGAACGCGGGCCAGGTCTACGTGACCCTGGCCCGGCTGGAGAAGCAGGGGCTCGTCGCGTCCGAACACGCCGACGGCCTGCCCGACCGGCCGGACCGCAAGGTGTACGCGCTGACACCGGCCGGGCAGCGGCGGGTCGCCGCCTGGCTGAGCGAGGTGAACTGGCCGAAGCCGAACCTGGCGGAGTTCCACCTGAAGCTCGCCGCCGCGGCCGCGGGCCGGCTCGCCGATCCGGTGGAGCTGGTGGACGCGCAGCGCCGCGAGCTGCTGCGCCGCCTGAACGAGGTGCAGCGCGCCGTGCTGGCCGAGCCGGACGGGTCGACCGCCGGCCTGCTGCTGGAGGGCGTCGCGCTGCGGCTGCAAGCGGACCTGCGGTGGCTGGAGTCCTGTGAGCGCGTCTGGTCGACGCTTCGAGACGGAACCGGGGACGCATGAACGAGGCGGGCGCCGTGCTGCAGAGCCGCGGCCTGTGCAAGGAGCACGGCCAGGGGCAGGGGCTGGTCCGGGCGGTCGACGAGGTCGACCTGGACGTCCCGGCGGGGCAGATGCTGGCGGTGACCGGCCCCAGCGGGTGCGGGAAGTCCACGCTCCTGCACCTGCTGGGCGGCCTGGAAAGGCCCAGCCGCGGGGAGGTGCGGCTGGCCGGCCGGCGCATCGACACGCTGAGCGAGCGGGCCCTGGCCCGGTTGCGGCGCCGGTCGGTCGGGTTCGTCTTCCAGGCGTTCCACCTCGTGGAGGAGCTGTCGGCGAGGGAGAACGTGGAGCTGCCCGTGCTGCTGGCCGGCCGTTCGCCGCGCGCGGCCAGGCGCCGGGCGGCCCTGCTGCTCGAGCGGGTCGGGCTCGCCGACCGCGCCCGGCACCTGCCGTGGGAGCTGTCGGGCGGGCAGCGGCAGCGGGTGGCCATCGCCCGCGCCATGGCCAACGAGCCGCTGGTGCTGCTGGCGGACGAGCCGACCGGGAACCTCGACACCGCGGCGACGCTCGACGTGCTGCGGCTCTTCGAGGGGCTGCGCGCCGCCGGGCAGACCCTCGTCATCGTCACGCACGACGAGCGGGTCGCGGCGACCGCGGACCGGGTGGTCTCGATGCGCGACGGGACGTTCGTCGACGACACCCGGCTGGCGGGCCGGGCCGC
The DNA here is from genome assembly GCF_014706005.1 of Actinomadura sp. RB99. NCBI lineage: Bacteria > Bacillati > Actinomycetota > Actinomycetes > Streptosporangiales > Thermomonosporaceae > Actinomadura > Actinomadura sp. RB99. The sequence goes on from NZ_JABMCA010000077.1 coordinate 8,676, forward strand.
CGGGGGGCTCGGGGACATGCTCGGGCTGGGAGAGTGAGCCCCGTGGGCCGCGTCCTCGTGGTGCTCCGCCTCGTCGTGGCGGACGTGCGCCGCCATCCCGCCCAGGCCGCGATGATGCTGCTGGCGATCACCGCGGCCACCGCCACCCTGTCCCTGGGCATGTCGCTGCGCGGTGCGACCGACGCGCTCTACCTGCACACCCGCGCCGCCACGGCCGGGCCGGACGTGGTCGCGCTCGCCCCCGGCGGCGACCGGGCCACGTCCTCGGCCCTGGCGTCGCTGGCACGGGAGCCCGGAGTCGTCGCTCATGGCGGGCCGTACCGCCAGTACTACACGACCGCGACGGCGCACGGCGCGACCTCGGCCGCGGTGGTGCAGGGCGCCGGCGCGGCTCCTGGGCCGGTCGATCGCCCGCTGGTCACCTCGGGCACCTGGGTGCGTCCCGGCGGTGCGGTGGTCGAGCGCGGCTTCGCGTCCGCCCTGGGAGTCGGGGTCGGCGACCGCGTGACCGTCGCCGGCCGATCGCTTCCCGTCACCGGGATCGCCGTGACGACGGCGCACCCCATCTACCCCGGGGCGCAGATGATGGGCCCCGGCGGCGGCCCGAGCGACTACAGCGGCCTGGTCTGGATGACCGTGGCGGACACCCGGGCGCTCGCCGCCGCCGACCTCCCGGCGACCTCCCTGCTCTACCTGAGACTGCGGGACCCCGCCGCCGCTCAGGACTTCGTCGCCGCTCGCCGTCACGTCAGGGAAGAGCACCCGACGAACTTCTTCACCTGGCAGTTCATGGCGGAGCAGGACGCGGACATGCTCCGCCAGAGCCGGTCGGTGCTGGTCATCGGAAGCTGGCTGCTCGCCCTCCTGGCCGTCGGCGGGGTGGCCACGCTGGCGGCGGGACGCGCCACCGGTCAGACCCGGCGGGTCGGGCTGCTCAAGGCCGTCGGCGCCGCCCCCGGGTTCATCGCCGCCGTCCTGCTCGCCGAGTACCTCGCGCTGGCGCTAGTCGCCGACGTGCTGGGGCTGGTGATCGCCCGGCTGGCCGCGCCCGGCCTCGCCAACCCCACCGCGAGCCTGCTGCCCGCCGCCGCGGGCCCGACCGGTGACACCATCGCCGCCACGACCGTCCTCGCCCTGGCCGCGGCGGTCCTCACCACCCTCGGCCCGGCGCGGCGCGCCCTGCGCACCGAGACCGTCACCGCGCTGGCCGACGGCGCCCGCCGGCCCGCCCACCGGGCCCGGCTGAACGGGCTGTCGGCGCTCCTGCCGACCCCGCTGCTGCTCGGGCTCCGCCTGATCGCCCGCCGGCCCGGCCGCGCCGTCCTGCACGCGTGGAGCATCGCGGTCATGATGATCGGCGCCACGGCCCTGCTGATGGCCCGCGTCCAGCCCGACTACGACTACGGCCTGGGCTCCTCCGCCCTGGGCAACGTGCAGGCAGAGCAGGGCCACCGCGTGATGCTGGCCGTCACCGTCGCCCTGGCCGTGCTCGCCGCGGTGAACATCGTCACGATCACCTGGACGACCGCGCTGGAGGCCAGACCCGTCATGGCGATCGCGCGGACGCTCGGCGCGACCCCCGGGCAGATCACGGCCGGGCTGTCCGCCGCGCAGCTCCTCCCGACCCTGCCCGGCGCCCTCGCCGGCGTCCCCTTGGGGATGTTCCTGGTGCTGCTCTTCTCTCCTCCGAACGTCGCCGTTCCTCCCGTGTGGTCGCTGTTCCTGCCGGCGCTCGCCGCCCCCCTGGCGACGGCGGCGCTGACCGCCGTGCCCGCGCGCCTCGCGGCCCGCCGGTCCGTCGCGCGGACCCTCGGCACCGAGGCGGCCTGAGCGGCGGGGTCAGACCAGGCCGAGCGAGCCCAGGTCCCGGATCGCGGCGCAGGACCGGGTCGCCATGGCGAGGAACATCCGGTCGCCGCGCTCGGTCCGCGTACCGTACGCGCAGCCGAGCACCGTGATCAGCGGGCCCTGGAGGGCGGCGAACCGGTAGTCGTCGAAGCACTCGTCCAGGCCGTAGCCCTCCACCCCGTACCCGGTGAGCGCCGCGTGGTAGGCCGCCACCAGGGACCGCTCGTGCTCCGCGCGGGCGCCGGGGTCGAGGCTCGTGCCCAGGAAGAAGGCGAGGTCGCGCAGGGGGTGGCCGATGCTGAGCGTCTGCCAGTCCACCGCCGTCGCGCCGCGCTCCGGCGCCGGCGGGAAGAGCAGGTTGTCGAGCCGGTAGTCGCCGTGGACGAGGCCGAAGCGCTCGGGACGCGCCGTCACCCACGCGGCGACCGCGCCGGCGGTCTCGCGCAGCGTCCGGACGTCCCCGTCGCCGAGGTCGGCGGCGAACCGGTCCGCGAAGGTCTCGACGGCGGGCGCGAACACCTCGGCCAGCGTCGCGGCGTCGTCCGCGCCGACCGCGCTCAGCCACGGCAGGTCCGCGAGCGTCGGATCGCACCAGCGGGGCCCGTGCAGGCCCGCGAGGTTCGTCACGGCGTCGGCGGCCTGCTCCGGCGTGCAGCCGGCGAGCTGGTCGCCCTGCGCTGCCGGATGCAGGTCGTCGAGCAGCAGGACGAACGCCGTGCCGTCCTCGGACAGGGCGCTGTAGTGGCAGCGCGGTGTCCGCACGTCGACGGTGGGGGCGATGTCCTGGTAGAAGGACACCTCGGCGCGGTAGGCGGGGCCGAGGAACGCGCGGGTCGCCTCGTCCTCCGCCGCCATCTTCGCGACCAGGCGGCGCGGCACGCCGGCGGCGCCCTCCAGCCGGAGGCGGTAGCACGCGCCGATCTGCCCGGAGCCGACCTTCTCCCAGGCGACGGAGGTCACCGGGGCCTCGAAGATCTCGCTGAGCGCGGCGGGCGTCAGCCCGGACGGGCCGTCGATGACGGGCACGGGGGTCAGCTCCGTCCGGGGTTGTGCCGGGCCGTGCGCGCGGGGCCCTCCGGCCTGACGTCCCGGTAGGCGGCCACGACCGGTTCGGCCTCGGACGGCGTCACCCCGTGCAGGATCACGCCGTCGGCGCCGGCGCCGAACTGGTCGAGGACGCGCCGCGCGCACGCCTCGGCGGTGCCGGTCGCGGAGGCGGCGAGCCACTCGTCCGGGATGAGCGTCGCGACGTGCTCCAGCTGCTCCGCCGTGCCGACCGCGTCGAACGCGCCGGGGAAGCCGCTCACGAGGTCGTCCGCGCGGAACCGGGCGAGCGGCGCCGGGTCCCAGCCGTTCACGCGGACGAGCAGGTCGCCGTACCCCTGGAGGTAGGTGGCGAACCGGCCGACGAGCTTGCGCAGCCGCTGCTCCTCGTCCAGGTGGTCGCCCACGGTGGCGAGGACCGACCAGACGCGGACGCTCGCGGGGTCGCGCCCGGCGCGCTCGGCGCCGCGCCGCACGGCCCGCACCGAGCGGTCCAGCGTCTCGTCGGTGAAGAAGGTGTGCAGGACGACCCCGTCCGCGACCCGCCCGGCGAATTCGAGCGTCCTCTCGCCCATCGCGGTGAGCAGGATCGGGATGTCCTCGTCGAAGGCGGCGTCCTGGTTCAGGTACGGGAAGTCGCCGGCGGGCCCGTGGTGGCCGACGACCGCCTCGCCGCGCCACAGCCGCCGCATGATCCCGATGAAGTCCTCGAGCTGCGCGGACGTCACCCGCGGCAGGCCCATCACGTCGAACAGCAGGTCGAACCCGCGGCCGAGGCCGAGCGCGAAGCGCCCGCCGGTGAGCCGGTGCATCGTCGCGGCGAACGTCGCGGTGACGAGCGGGTGCCGGGTGTTGTGGTTGGTGGCCGCGGTGGCGATGCCGAGCCGCTCGCTCACCGCGCCCGCCGCGCCCGACAGGGTCGCGGCGTCCTTGGTGGCGAAGCGCTCGGACAGGAACACCGAGCCGAGGCCGAGCCGCTCGCCGTCGCGCACCTGGCCGAGCAGGTCGCGGGGCGAGGACGCGTGCCCGGCCAGCCCGTAGAAGCCGAGTTCCGGCAGGTCGTCCACGTCAGGCGCCCAGCGGCGCGGACGGGGTGAACCTGACCTTGAACGACTCGTAGCCGGAGACGAAGTTCGCGGCCCGGTGGGCGGGCTCGCCGTCCTCGATCGGCTCGATGTCGGGCAGCCGGGCGAGCAGCCGCTCGAACATCACCTTCAGCTCCAGCCGGGCGAGGCTGTTGCCGAGGCAGAAGTGCGGGCCGTTGCCGAACGCGATGTGGTCGTTGGGGGTGCGCTCCACGTCGAAGCGGAACGGGTCGTCGAACACGTCCGCGTCCCGGTTGGCCGACGGGTACAGCAGCAGCACCTTGTCGCCCTCGCGGATCGTCCGCCCGCCGAGCTCGACGTCGCGGGTCGCGGTCCGGTTCATGTTCTTGATGGGGGAGACCCAGCGCAGCATCTCCTCGACCGCCGTCGGGATCTTCCCGGGGTCGTCGATGAGCGTGCGGCGCTGGCCGGGGTGGAGGCACAGCTGGTACATGCCGCCGGAGATGACGTGCCGGGTGGTCTCGTCGCCGCCGATGAGGATCAGCAGCGACTCCTGGAGCAGCGAGTCGTGGTCGAGGTGGTCGCCGTCGATCTCGGCGTGCACCAGGATGCTGAGCAGGTCGTCGCGCGGTTCGGCGCGGCGCAGCTCGACGGCCCGGGTGGCGTACTCGTTGAACCCGTTGAACGCCTCGCCGGCCTTGACCATCAGCTCCAGGTCGTCGCCGCCGGTCAGGGCGCGGAGCATGTCGTCCGACCATTCCAGCAGCTTCTGCCGGTCCTCGGGGGCGAAGCCGAGCGCGTCGCCGATCACGATCAGCGGGAGCTGGGCGGCGATGTCGTGGACGAAGTCGCACTCGCCCTGCTCGCAGACGCCGTCGAGGATCTCGTCGCAGATGCGGCGCAGGTAGGCCTCCTGCGCGGCGACCCGGCGCGGGGTGAAGCCGGCGCTGACCAGCTTGCGGCGCAGCTTGTGCTCCGGGTCGTCCATGTCGATCATCATCGGCATCGCGGCGTTGTCGGGCCGGATGCCGTGCGCGCTGGAGAACGCCTCCGGGTTCCGGGACACCGCCTTGACGTCGGCGTGCTTGGAGATCCCCCAGACGCCGCCGTTCTCGTCCCGGTACACCGGCTCGTTCTCGCGGATCCAGCGCAGTTCCTCGTGCGGGTCGCGGCCCCAGAACTCGCCGCTGACCAGGTTGATCGACTCGTGCATCGTGCCATCTCCACCAGTAGCGGGGGCCGGTCGGCCCGGCCCGGCGTGTGCGGTTCGCGCCCGACGGATCGAAATGAGACTGCCGTCTCATCCTTTCGTAGACTTGATGTTATATACAAGAGGTGACTCGACCCGGCGGCCCGACGGGAAGTGATCGATGCCCACCCCCCTCACCCTGGCGTGGCGCGGCGACGAGCTGCTCGACGACGGCATGCGCGAGCTGCTGTGCGGGCCCGGCGCGATGTTCGAGCGCCGCGTCGAGGACGTGCTCGGCGTCCCGACCGAGGTGTTCGCCCAGCGGGCGCCGCACGTCCCCGCCATGCTCGCCGGCGCCGCGTCCGGCACCCCCGGCCTGACCTACCTGGCCTTCGCCGGCGCGCCGGACCGCGCCGTGACGTTCGCCGAGGCGCACCGGCTGGCCGCCGCGTACGCCCGGGTGCTGTCGGCCCGGTACGGGATCGGCAAGGGCGACCGGGTGGCGGTGGCGGCGCCGAACGGGCTGGAGCACATCCTGCTGTGGTGGGGGACGCTGTCGCTCGGCGCGATCATGGTCGGGCTGAACGGCTGGTGGACGCCGCGCGAGCTCGACCACGGCATCGGCCTCGCCGGGCCGTCCGTGCTGTTCGGCGCGGGGAAGCCGCTGGTGCGCCTCACCGAGACCCGCGCCGCCGCCGACGGTGTTCCGGTCGCGTCCCTCGACGAACTGCACGCCGCCGCACTCGCGCTGGAGGATCCGCCGGCCGCGCTACCCGACGCCGGGATCCGCGAGGACGACCCCGCGGCGATCATGTTCACCAGCGGGACGACCGGACGCCCGAAGGGCGCGACCATGTCGCACCGCAACTTCGTGCACTTCGGGCTGTTCGGCGGGCTCGGCGGCGCCGTCGCCGCCCTCACCGGCCCGCCCGGCCGGAGGCAGGTGCCGGACGGCGTCCAGCGCGCCTCGGTGTTCGCCAACCCGCTGTTCCACGTCTCCGGCGCCTGCCTCGCGCTGGCGAACGCGCCGCTGTTCGGGCTCAAGCTCGTGCTCCCGCCGCCCGGCCGCTGGGACGCGGAGGCCGCGCTGAAGCTCACCCACGACCACGGGCTGACGCAGTGGACCGGCGTCCCGACCCACTTCTGGCAGATGCTGACCCATCCGCGGTTCGCCGAGTACGACACCTCGCGGGTCACGACGATCGGCAGCGGCGGCGCCACCTTCGCGCCCGAGCTGGTGCGGCTGTTCGAGGAGAAGCTGCCCGGCGCCGGCATCACCAACGGCTACGGGGCGACCGAGACGACCGGGACCGGCACCTTCCTCAACGGCAGGGAGCTGGACGGGCACCCCGCCTCGGTCGGCGCCGCCGCCCCCACCATCCGCGTGCAGGTCCGCGACGAGGGCGGGAACCCGCTGCCCGAGGGCGAGGTCGGGCGCGTCCACATCGGCGGCGCGGGCGTGTTCCTCGGCTACTGGGGCGACGAGGAGGCGACGGCGGAGGCGCTCACGCCGGACCGCTGGTACCGCTCCAGCGACTTCGGCCGGATCGTCGACGGTGTGCTCTACCTGGAGAGCCGGATGCGCGACCTCATCATCCGGGGCGGCGAGAACGTCTATCCGATCGAGATCGAGTACCGGCTCGTCGAGCACCCCGGCATCGCCGACGCCTGCGTGATCGGCGTCCCGCACACCGTCCTCGGCCAGGAGGTCAAGGCCGTCGTCGTCCCCCGGGAGGGAGCCCGCCTCACCGAGCGGGAGGTGCGGGACTGGGTGGCCGCGGCGCTCGCGCCCTTCAAGGTGCCCGCGCACGTGGAGTTCCGCGACGCGCTGCCCTACAACGAGACCGGCAAGGTCATGAAGCGGCTCCTGGAAGAGGCGCCGGCCCCCGTGCGCGACCATGCGATCTGATAACGGCTACAATATATTCTTTGTGCGCCGGGCGCGGGGGTGCGCGGCCCCGGCGGACGCGCCGGACCCGCGGGCCGCCGGACGCGGGGAGTGCGCGCTGCTAGCTTTGCGTTGCGTGCCGGGCGGTGTCGGACCGCCCACCGGACCTAGGGGTGAGGACGATCCCGCGGAGCCAGGAACCCGAGCTGCGGGGCGCCGGCATGACGGACGGGGCCGACGTGCTGCCGGGCCAGAACCTGTCCCGGCTGACGAGCGGCGAGCAGGTCCGGCTCTACCTGCGCCGGCTGATCTTCGACGGCGTGCTGCGGCAGGGCCAGCGGGTCCCGCAGGACGCGGTCGCCCGCGCGCTCGGGGTGTCGCGGATCCCCGTCCGCGAGGCGCTGATCGCGCTGGAGCGGGAGGGCTGGATCACGATCATCGCCCACCGCGGGGCGTTCGTGAACGCGCTCGACGAGCCGTCGGTCCGCGACCACTACGAGCTGTACGGGCTGTTCTACGGCTTCGGGGCCCGGCGCGCGGTGGAGCGGCAGGGCGCCGAGCTGGGCGAGCGGCTCGCGCCGCTGCAGAAGGAGATCGCCGCGTCCGGCGACGCCGAGGTCCTGCAGGACCTCACGGCGCGCTTCCACGGCCTCGTCGTGGAGGCCGCGCAGTCGCCCCGGCTGCGCAACATGCTCAAGCAGATGACCGGCATCGTCCCCGGCAACGTCTTCGAGCTGGTGCCCGGCGTGGCGGCCGCGGAGAAGCGCGGCACCGCCGCGATCGTCCGCGCGATGAAGAAGGCCGACGCGCAGGCCGCGGAGCGGGAGTACGTCGAGATGCTGCGCGCCCAGGGCGACCTGGTCGTCCGGCTGTTCCGCGGCCGGGGCATGTTCGACCGGCCGGACGACGGCGCGGCGCCCGCCTCGCCCTGAGAACGTCCCGGCCTCAGAACGTCCCGGCGCCTCCCGCCGGGAGGGCCGGCCCGTGCCGGGCGCGGCCCGGCCGCCTGCCCGGCGGCCCGAGCGACGATGGTTGAGGTGCCTGTGACGAACACGTCCGAATCCCCGCATCCCGCGCTGGAGGGCCGCGAAGACGAGTCCGCGGCGCTCATGGCCGCCGTCCGGCGCCTCATCGCGGCCGCCACGGCGACGACCGCGCCCGCGGACGCGACGCTGGCGGCGGCGCGCGAGCTGGAGTCCGTCGCGGACGCCCTGGAGCGGCACGTCCCCGACCCGCCGCTGCCGAAGACGCTGCTGCACCTCGCCGACGACGGCCGCACCGACTTCGCCGGGCGCCTGTCCTACGACGTCGTCATCGGCCGGCACAACCCGATGGCGCTCCCGCTGGAGGTGGCGTTCGAGCCGCCGAAGGCGCTGCTGCGCGGCACGTTCACCCGCCCGTACGAGGGGCCGCCCGGCTGCGTGCACGGCGCGGTGATCGCGGGCGCGTTCGACATCCTGTGCGCGGCGGCGAACTTCGTCGCGGGGGCCACCGGCCCGACGGCCCGGCTGGAGATCGTCTACCGGCGCCCGACCCTGCTCGGCGAGCCGTGCCTGTTCGAGGGCGAGGTCGAGGCGCGCGAGGGCAGGCGGGTGCGGACGGTCGGGCGGCTCCTGCAGCGCGGCCGGGTGACGGTCGAGGCGACGGGCGACTTCGTCCACCTGGACCGCGAGACCATCGCCCGAATGGCCGCCCAGATGGAGTGACGCGGCGGCGCGGCCGGGGTCAGGACGGGAAGGACGCGGCGGCGACCGCGACGATCTCGTCCAGGTCGGCGGCGAGCAGGAACCCCGCCGCGACGGCCCGCTCCGCCGCCGCCCGGAACGCGGGCAGGTAGTCGCCGGCGCCGCGCGGGTACAGCCGCCGAAGCGTCGCGCCGTCGAACGGGCGCGTCGAGCCGAACAGCAGCGCGGCGCCCGGCGCCGCCTCCTGGCCGAGGCCGGAGAGCACCGCGACGGGGACGTCCACCCACGGCGTCCGCACGCCGCCGGCCGCGATGCCGTGCCCGTCCGTCCTCAGCCGCACCGGTTCGCCCGGCTCCAGTTCGAGGCGGCCGGCGGACGCCGGGGGAGCGCCCGTGCGCACCCAGCGGTCCAGCGCGGCGATCGCCGCCTGCGCGACGTAGTGCTGCTGCGGGCCGGAGTTGATCGGCAGCGGGAACGCGGCGCCGAGCGGTGCGGAGCGCGGCGCCATCATCGCCGCGAGCTCGTCCGGGCGGCGCCGCCCGGAGTCGCGGAACGCGGCGTCGATCGTGTAGGTGTCGGCGTGCGCGGCGCCCGCGACCTCCCAGAGCCGGAACCGCTCGCCGTCCGGCTGCCGCGATCCCGCCGACCGCAGCAGCCCCGCCACGTCCGTCTCGCTCTGCACCGTGATGACGGGCGCGTCGGCGTCGGTGCGGATCCGGACCCGCCCCGCGCGCGTCTCCCAGCGGGCCCCGTCCAAGAGCGCCGGGCCTCCCGCGCGGCCGTGGATCAGGTAGCCGTCGTAACCGCCCGCGACGGGCGCGACCGCGTTGACGAACGTGACGAGATGCGCGGCCGACTGCGACTGGCCCGCGGCGAGCACGCGGGACGCGCGGAGCGGCCCGAGCAGGCCGCCCTCCTCCCGCGCGAGCCGTCCCGCCTGCGCGAAGACGTCGAACGAGAACGCGTTGCCCGGATGGTCGAGGGACGCGTACCGCTCCGGGTCGGTCCTCTTCAGCGGCGGAAGCGTGATGGAGGAGAAGTCGCCCTCCGCGGCGCTCAGGCGCGAGAACAGCGACTCGCCGTCGATGGAGTCCCGCTGCGCGGAGACGCCGATCCAGGCGGCGCCGTCCCGGACGAGCTGCCGGTGCGTCGTCAGCCAGCACGCCGGGGCGTCCGCACCGGACGAGACGTTGAGCCATTCGACGACGACCGTCCCGCCGAACGCCGCCGGATCGGCCGGGCGGTGCACGACCAGGCGCGTCGTGAAGGGCGCGCGGCGGCCCGGACGGACGGGCCACACGCCGTCGTCGCCGGTCGCGCCGGCGGGCTCGTAGGCGGTGGCTTCGCCGGAGGCGAAGAACTCCGCCGTCGTGTACCCGTGCTCGCCGAGGTCGAAGAACGTGGAGATCAGGGACGGGGGGCCGTCCACGAGCCGGACGTCCATTCCTTCGGTGTCCTTTCTCGCCCCGGGAGGCGCGGGCCGGCGACGGGGGAGCGTCAGGGGGCGGGAGAGGGGCAAGGGCGGGGAGCGTCAGGGGCGGGGCCAGGGACGTCCGCTCAGCCGCTCGATGTCGGTGTTGAACCGCTTGAGGCAGTCGGCGAAGGTCCGCACGTCCTCCGGCGGCCAGTCGGCCATGATCTTGTCCAGGCTCGCGACGATCCGGGCGCGCTCCTCCTCCAGCCGGCGCTCGCCCTCGGCGGTGATGCGGAACTTGCGGGCGATGCCGCCCTCGGGGTCGGGGATGCGCTCGGCCAGCCCGGAGCGCACCATGGCGGAGGTCTGCCGGTTCAGCGTGGACTGGTCCAGGCCGAACGCCTCGCTCAGCTGGCGGATCGACATCGGCCCCTCGACCCGGATGCGGCTGAGCAGGATGTAGGCGCTGCGCTCCAGGTGCCCGGCCACGCGGGCGGAGCCGCCCGCGAACTCCAGGCTGTGCCGCCCGAGCAGCATGGTCTCGTACTCGACCCGGTGCGTCGGTTCGTCCATGGTGCCTCCGATCCGTGCCCCCGGGATCGGCCCTCCGGGTGCGTCTCCTGCTTATCACAGCGGATATGCGCGATACACACTTTGTGCATCCACCACATCGTATGTATCGTGCATACGGCTGATCCGTTCCCCGAAGCCGATCCGTTCCCCGAAGCCGATCCGTTCCCCGAAGAGGAGACCCACGTGGACGACTCCGGTCCCGCCGTCCGCCCGAACGGCATCGTCGCGGTGCTGGCCGTCGCGGGCATCGTCGCCGCGTTCATGCAGACGCTGGTGGTGCCGCTGATCGCCGATCTGCCGAAGCTGCTGCACACGACGGCGTCCAACGCGACCTGGGTGATCACCGGCACCCTGCTGGCCTCCGCGGTCGCGATGCCGATGATCGGCCGGCTCGGCGACCTGTACGGCAAGCGCAGGCTGATGCTGGCCTGCATGGTGCCGCTGATCGCCGGCTCGGTGCTCTGCGCGCTGTCGGGCTCGCTCTGGCCGATGATCGTCGGCCGCGGGATGCAGGGCCTCGGCATGGGCATGATCCCGCTCGGCATCAGCGCGCTGCGCGACCTGCTGCCGCCCGAGCGGCTCGGCTCGTCCATCGCGCTGATGAGCTCCTCGATGGGCATCGGCGGCGCCTTCGGGCTGCCGATCGCCGCGCTGGTCGCCGAGAACACCAACTGGCGCGTACTGTTCTGGGGGGCGGCCGCGCTGAGCGTCCTCGTCGCCGTGCTGATCTGGCTGCTCGTGCCCGCCGTGCCCGCGCAGGCCGAGGGCCGCTTCGACGCCCCCGGCGCGGTCGGGCTCGGCGCCGGGCTGGTGTGCCTCCTGCTGGCCGTGTCCAAGGGCGCCGACTGGGGCTGGGCGAGCGGCACCACCGTCGGCCTCTTCGCCGCCGCCGTGGTCGTCCTGCTCGCCTGGGGCTGGTGGGAACTGCGCAGCCGCGACCCCCTCGTCGACCTGCGCGTGACGGCGCGGCCGCAGGTGCTGCTCACCAACGCCGCGTCGGTCGTGGTCGGCTTCTCCATGTACGCCCAGTCGCTGATCGCGCCGCAGCTCCTCCAGCTGCCCGAGCGGACCGGGTACGGGCTCGGCCAGTCGATGGTGGCCGCGGGACTGTGGATGGTCCCGTCCGGCCTGGTGATGATGGCGGTGTCCCCGCTCGGCGCGCGGCTGTCGGCCGCCCGCGGCCCCAAGGTCACCCTGATCTGCGGGGCACTGGTGGTCGCGGCCGGGTACGGGTCGTCGCAGGTCCTGCTGGGGCACGCCTGGGGCCTGATGATCTTCACCGCGATCTGCGGCGGCGGCGTCGGGCTGGCCTACGGCGCGATGCCCGCGCTCATCATGAGCGCGGTGCCGCGGTCGGAGACCGGCTCGGCGAACAGCTTCAACACGCTGATGCGCTCGATCGGCACGTCGGTGTCCGCCGCCGTCGTCGGGGCCGTGCTGTCGCAGATGACGATCAGCCTCGGCGGGCACGCGCTGCCCTCGGAGAACGGCTTCCGCACCGGCCTCGCGATCGGCTGCGGCGTCGCGGTCCTCGCCGCGCTGATCGCCATGACGATCCCGGGCCGCCGCGCGGCCGCCGCCGCCAAGGACGCCGCGCACGCCGAGCCGTCCACCGAGCCGGTGGCCTGACCGGCCCCTCCACGGGAACGCCTCGGGGCGGGCGCGCATCGTCGCGCCCGCCCCGAGGCCGTTCCGTCTCGGGCGCGCCGCCGGGGCCGCTACGAGCGGCCGGACGGCGGGGGCGTGGCGATCTCCGCCTCCTCCGGCGGCTCCAGGGGCGGGTAGCGCAGGTCGAACGCCGGCCGCATCGAGCGGATCCGCGGCATCGCCACGAAGTTGTGGCGGGGCGGCGGGCACGAGGTCGCCCACTCCAGCGAATTGCCGAAGCCCCACGGATCGTCCACGCCGACGGGTTCGCCGCGCCGGTGCGTCCGGTAGATGTTCCACAGGAACGCGAAGGTGGACGCGCCGAGGATGAACGCGCCGATCGACGAGACGAGGTTCAGGGTCGCGAACTGCCTCGGGTAGTCGGCGTAGCGGCGCGGCATGCCTTCGGCGCCGAGCCAGTGCTGGACGAGGAAGGTGGTGTGGAAGCCGACGAACAGCGTCCAGAAATGGATCTTGCCCCAGGTCTCGTCGAGCATCTTGCCGGTCATCTTCGGCCACCAGAAGTAGAACCCGCCGAACATCGCGAACACCACGGTGCCGAACAGCACGTAGTGCATGTGGGCGACGACGAAGAACGAGTCGGTGAGGTGGAAGTCCATGGCCGGCGACGCCAGGATCACCCCGGTGAGGCCGCCGAACAGGAACGTCACGAGGAACCCGATCGCCCACAGCATCGGCGTCCGCAGGGAGATCTCGCCCTTCCACATCGTGCCGACCCAGTTGAAGAACTTGATGCCGGTCGGTACCGCGATCATGAACGAGGTGATCGAGAAGAACGGCAGCAGCACCTGCCCGGTGGCGAACATGTGGTGCGCCCAGACGGTCATCGACAGCCCGGTGATGCTGATGGTGGCGGCGACCATGCCGAGGTAGCCGAAGATCGGCTTGCGGGCGAACACCGGGATGATCTCGGTGACGATGCCGAAGAACGGCAGCGCCACGATGTACACCTCGGGATGGCCGAAGAACCAGAACAGGTGCTGCCACAGCAGCGCGCCCCCGTTCGCGCCGTCGTAGACGTGCGCGCCGAGCTTGCGGTCGGCCTCCAGCGCGAACAGCGCGGCGGCGAGCACCGGGAACGCGATGATGACCATCAGGCTGGTCAGCAGGATGTTCCAGGTGAAGATCGGCATCCGGAACATCAGCATGCCGGGGGCCCGCATCGTGATGACGGTGGTGATCAGGTTGACCCCCGTCAGGGTCGTCCCGACGCCCGACAGGATCAGCCCCATGGCCCACATGTCCTTGCCCAGGCCGGGCGAGAACGTCGGCGAGGTCAGCGGCGAGTAGGCGAACCACCCGTAGTCGGCCGCGCCGCCCGGCATCAGGAAGCCCGCCAGCACGATGATCGCGCCGAACAGGAAGAAGTAGTAGGTCAGCGCGTTCAGCCGCGGGAACGCCACGTCCGGCGCGCCGATCTGCAGCGGCATGATCACGTTGGCGAACCCGAGGAACAGCGGCGTCGCGAACAGCAGCAGCATGATCGTGCCGTGCATCGTGAAGAGCTCGTTGTACTGCAGGGCGTCCATCACCTGCAGGCCCGGCCGCAGCAGCTCCGCCCGCATCAGCATCGCCATCAGCCCGGCGATCAGGAACATCGCGAACGACGTCGACAGGTACAGGTAGCCCACCGTCTTGTGGTCGGTCGTCGCCAGGACGTTCCCGATCCTCGTCCCGAGGCTGTGCCGTTCCAGCGCCTCCTCGGCGCTGGTGTCGGCCGCCTCCTCGACCGCCGTCATCCGGGTCCCCCTCCCGCTGGCCTGCCTACACCGGGCACTAGCCGGAGAAAGCCCACGTCAAACGCCCCTCGCGCCCTGATCATCGTCATGCCGCGGTCGCGTCCGGCCACCGTCCGCCGCGTGCCCCGATACGCTCTCCTTGAAGATCAAGGACGACCGGCCGGACGGCGGGCGGCCCCGCCCGACCGTGCGGCACGACCGGGAGGGAGGGCGCCGTGGATCTGTCCGGTGTCGGTGTGTGGAGCCAGCAGCTGCGCTACGGGGACGCCGCCGAGGCGGCGGAGGCCGCCGCCGAGCTGGAGGAGCTGGGGTACAGCGCGATGTGGGTCCCCGACATCGGGGGACCGGTGTTCGACGCCGTCGGGAACCTCCTCGGGGCGACCCGCCGCGCGGTCGTCGCGACCGGCATCCTGAACCTGTGGATGCACGCGCCCGAGCACGCCGCCGCCTCGTTCGCGTCGCTGTCGGCCGAGCACGGCGACCGCTTCCTGATGGGCATCGGCGTCAGCCACGCCCCGCTGGTGGACTCCGCGGAGCCCGGCCGCTACCGCCGGCCGCTCGCGGCGATGTCCGCCTTCCTCGACGGCCTCGACGCGGCCGAGCGGCCCGTCCCTCGGGACAGCCGGGTGCTCGCCGCGCTCGGGCCCCGCATGCTGGAGACGGCGGCGAAGCGGGCCCGGGGCGCCCACCCGTACCTCGTCCCGCCCGAGCACACCCGGATCGCCCGCGAGGCCGTGGGCGACGGCCCGCTCGTGCTCCCGGAGCAGACGGTGATCCTCTGCTCGACGCGGGACGAGGCGCGCGAGATCGGGACGGACTGGCTGCGCTCCTACCTCGGCCTGCCGAACTACGCGGGCAACCTGCTGCGGATCGGGTTCACGCAGGAGGACGTCGACACGGTGAGCGACCGGCTGTTCGACGCCGTGATCGCCTGGGGCGACGAGGAGGCGGTCCGGCGCCGGGTCGACGAGCACCGCGCGGCCGGCGCCGACCACGTCTGCGTGCAGGTGCTCACGGCGGACGGCAACGCGTTCCCGCGCGAGGAGTGGCGGCGCCTGGCCCCCGCGCTGCGCTAGCGCGGTCCGGTCCGTCCTTGGCGCCGGGCGGGCGGGCTGTCAGGCTGGAGTGATGCGGATACTCGTGATCGGCGCGGGGATCGTCGGGGCCGCGCTGGCCGACCGGCTCGCCCGCCCGGCGGACGGCGGGCGGGGCGCGCACGCGGGCGACGCGGTCACGGTCGTCGAGGAGCTGCGGCCCGGCGCGGGGACGTCCGGCACCAGCTACGCGTGGCTCAACGCCAACGATCCCGCCGACCCCGCGTACCACCGGTTCCGGACGGCCGCGCTGCGCGCCTGGCGCGACCTGGCCGCCGGGTTCGGCGGGCCGTCCTGGTACCGGCCGGCGGGCAACACCGCGTGGGCGGCGTCCGAGGACGCCAAGGCGCGGCTGGCCGCGCGCGTCGACGACCTGGCCCGTCTCGGCTACGCCGCCCGCCTGATCGGCCTCGACCGGCTGCGCGAGCTGGAACCCTCCGTCCGCGTGCCGGGCGACGCGCTCATCGCGCACTACCCCGACGAGGGCTTCGTGCACGGCGGCCCGGCGGCGCGGGCCCTCGCCGGGCGGGCGGAGGAGGCGGGCGCGCGGATCGTCACCGGGCGCCGCGCGGTCCGCCTCAACCTCGACGGCGGCCGCGTCACCGGAGTGCGCCTCGACGACGGCCGGGACCTGGACGCCGACCTCACGATCTGCGCCGCCGGACGGCACGCTCCCGCGCTGCTGGCCACTGCCGGGATCACGCTGCCGCTGGTCGACCCGGCACGGCCCGGTTCGGCCGCGCCCTGCCTGGTCGCCACGACGACCCCGGCTCCCGGCGCGGTCAACGGGCTCGTGCACGGCCCCGCGCTGTCGGCCCGGCCGGCGGAGGACGGGGGCCTCGTCCTCGAAGCCGACGACATCGACGCCGGCATCGACGACGCGGTCCCGGCGGAGCGGATCGAGGCCGCCGGCGCCGAACTCCTCGCCCGGGGCCGGGCCCTGATCCCCGGCCTGAGCGCGGACGTCGCCCGAGTGCGCCGGTGCGTGCGGCCGCTGCCCGTCGACGGCTACCCGCTCGTCGGCCCGCAGCTCCCCGGCCTGTACACGGTCGTGACGCACAGCGGCATCACGCTCGCCCCGCACCTCGCGGGACTGGTCGCCCAGGAGGTCCACGGCCGTCCCGCCGAGGCGCTGGAGCCGTACCGGCCGGGATCGCGGGGCTAGCGAGGCGTCCGCGATCCCGGCCGGTCCGGATCAGGTGTGCGCGATGAGGATGGCCGGGTCCTCCACGCAGTCGGCCACGTAGCGCAGGAAACCGCCCGCGGCGCCGCCGTCGCAGACCCGGTGGTCGAAGGTGAGGGACAGCTGGGCGACCTTGCGCGGGACGACGGCGCCGCCGTGCACCCAGGGCCGGTCGACGATCCGGCCGACGCCGAGCAGCGCCGCCTCGGGATGGTTGATGATGGGCGTCGAGCCGTCCACGCCGAACACCCCGTAGTTGTTGAGCGTGAACGTGCCGCCGGTCAGCGCCTCGGGCGGCAGCTTCCCGGCGCGGGCGAGTCCGGTGAGCCGGGCCAGCTCGGCGGCGAGGTCCCCGGTCGTCATCAGGTGCGCGTCCTTCACGACCGGGACGACCAGCCCCCGGTCGGTCTGCGCGGCGAAGCCGAGGTTCACCCGCCCGTGCCGGACGATCTCGGCGCGGCCGGTGTCGACCGAGGAGTTCAGCTCGGGGAACCGGCGCAGCCCGGACACGCAGATCCGGGCGAGCAGCGCGAGCACCCCGATGCCGAGGTCCGGGCGGGTGCGGCGCAGCGCGTCCTTCACCTCGAGCAGGGCGGTGGCGTCGACGTCCACCCAGGTGGTGGCGTCGGGGATCTCGGCGCGGCTGCGGGTGAGCTTGTCGGCCACCGCCCGGCGCAGGCCGCGCAGCGGGATGCGCTCGTCCACGAGTCCGGGCGCCGCCGTGGCCGCCCGCTCTGGGGCCGCCCGCTCCGTCTCCACCGGCTCTGTGGCCACCGGCTCCCTGGGGGCCGCGGCGGCGATGGCCTGCTCGACATCGCGGCGCAGGATGACGCCGCGCGGGCCGGTCGGGACGACGGCGGCGATGTCCACGCCGTGCTCGCGCGCGATCCTGCGGACCAGCGGCGAGATCACGCGCGGCGCGAGCGGCGGCCGCGCCGCCGGCGCGGCGGCCTCCGTCCGGACCTCCCCGGCGGGTGCCTCGGCGGCGGGGCGCGCCCTGCCGCGCCGCCGCCTGCGCGTCCCGGACGCACCGCCGGTGCCGTAGCCGATCAGCACGTTGCCCGAGCCCGCCTGCTCCTCCTCGCGGTAGCGGGCGGCGGCCGGGTCCTCGGCCGCGGCCCCGGCCTCCCCGACCTCGATGAGCGGCTCGCCGACGCCGAGGACGGCGCCCGGCCCGGCGTGCAGCCTCAGCACCGTCCCGGCGAACGGGACCGGGACCTCGACAGCGGCCTTGGCGGTCTCCACCTCCACCACGACCTGGTCGACCTCGACGGTGTCGCCGACCGCGACCTTCCACTCCAGGACCTCGGCCTCCGTCAGGCCCTCGCCGAGGTCGGGCAGGCGGAACACCCGCGCCGCGACGGCGGTCGTCACGACGCCTCCCGCATGGCGCCGCCCGGCAGGAGGCGGGCCTCCGCCACCGGCGGCTCCGCCTGCGCGAGGTAGCGGGTGTCGGGCGCGTCGTCGAACTGGAGCCGGTCCACCGCGTCGAGCACCCGGTCGGCGTCCGGCAGGTGCAAGCGCTCCAGCTTCGGCGGCGGGTACGGGATGTCGAAGCCGCTGACGCGCAGCACCGGGGCCGCCAGCGAGTGGAAGCAGCGCTCCTGGACGCGCGCCGCGATCTCCGCGCCGACGCCCGCGAACCCCTGCGCCTCCTGGATCACCACGCACCGGCCCGTCTTGCGGACCGACGCCATGACGGTCTCGTCGTCGAACGGCACGATCGACCGCAGATCGACGACCTCCAGCGACCGACCCTCCCGTTCCGCGGCCTCGGCCGCCTCCAGGGCCACGGAGACGCTGGGTCCATAGGCGACGAGCGTCGCGTCCGTCCCGGCGCGCCGCACGGCGGCCCGCCCGATCCCGGCCGTGCGGCGGTCCGCCGGCGACACCTCGCCCGAGGACCAGTACAGCCGCTTCGGCTCCATGAAGACCACGGGGTCGGGATCGGCGACGGCGTCGCGCAGCAGCCAGTACGCGTCGTCCGGCGTGGCGGGGGTGACCACCTTCAGGCCGGGAGTGTGCGCGTAGTACGCCTCGCTGGAGTCGCTGTGGTGCTCGACGCCGCCGACGCCGCCCGCGTACGGGATCCGGATCACCATCGGCAGCGGCAGCAGGCCGCGGGTGCGGTTGCGCATCTTCGCGACGTGCGAGGCGATCTGCTCGAACGCCGGATAGGCGAACGCGTCGAACTGCATCTCCACGACCGGGCGGAACCCGCCCATCGCCATGCCGACGGCGAGCCCGACGATGCCGGCCTCCGCGAGCGGGGTGTCGAAGCACCGGTCCTCGCCGAACTCGGCGGTGAGCCCGTCGGTGATGCGGAAGACGCCGCCCAGCGGGCCGACGTCCTCACCGAAGACCAGGACCCGCTCGTCCTCGCGGAGCGCGTCCCGCAGCGCGGCGTTCAGCGCCTGCGCCATCGTCATCCCCGTCTTGCGGGTCGTCGTTTCCGTCATGTCAGTCCTCCAGGGCGGCCAGCTCGGACGCCAGCTGGGCCCGCTGCTCGCGCAGCTGCGGGGTGGGCTCGGCGAACACGTGCTCGAACAGCTCCAGCGGCGCGGGCGCGGTCTCGTCGTCGGCGTTCAGCGCGTCGCGGACCCGGGCGGCGAACTCCTCGGCGGCCCTGTCCGCCGAGGCCACCCCCTCGTCGTCGAGCACGCCCCGGCCGCGCAGGTAGGTCTCCAGGCGCGCGATGGGGTCGGCGGCCTCCCAGCGCGCGACCTCGTCGTCCTTCCGGTAGCGGGTGGCGTCGTCGGCGTTGGTGTGGGCGTCCATGCGGTAGGTGTGCGCCTCCACCAGCGACGGGCCACCGCCTGCGCGCGCGTGCTCCACGGCCGAGGCCAGCACGGACAGCACCGCGACGAGGTCGTTGCCGTCCACCTGCTCGGAGCGGACGCCGTACCCGACGCCCTTGTAGGCGAGCGCGGGCGCGGCGGTCTGCTTGGCCAGCGGCACCGAGATCGCGTACTGGTTGTTCTGCACGAAGAACACCACGGGCGCGCGCCGGACCGCCGCGTAGTTGAGCGCCTCGTGGAAGTCGCCCTCGCTGGTGCCGCCGTCGCCGACGAAGGCCATCACGACGCCGTCCTCGCCCTTGCGGCGCAGGGCCTCGGCCATGCCCACCGCGTGGAGGGTCTGGGTGGCCAGCGGGGTGCACTGCGGCGCGACGCGCATGGCGGCCGGGTCGTACCCGCAGTGCCAGCCGCCCTGCAGCAGCGTGAGCACCTCGGCGGGGTCGAGGCCGCGGGCGACCAGCGCCACCGAGTCCCGGTAGGTGGGGAAGAGCCAGTCGCCGTCGCGCAGCGCGAGCACGCCGCCGATCTGGCACGCCTCCTGGCCGCGGCTCGACGGGTACACCGCGAGCCTGCCCTGCCTGGTCAGCGCCGTCGCCTGCCGGTCGAAGCGGCGGCCGAGCACCATCCGGCGGTACGCCTCCAGCAGCTCGCCGTCGGCGGGCGCCGTCCGGCCCGCCGGGGGCTCGACGGCCGTGCCGTCCTCGGCGACGAAGCGCACGGGGCCGGGGGACGGGAGCAGCCCGTCGACCTCCGGCCGGTGATCGCGCACGGCCTCCCGGACGGCACCGGCCTCCCGGACGGCTCCGGCCTCCCGCGCCGCCTCGGATTTCCGCGCCGCCCCGGATTTCCGCGCGGCACCGGCCTTCCGGACGGGCACGGCTTTCCGCGCGGGCTCGGGCTTGCGCACCGGCATGGGTTTCCGCACTGGCATGGCGCGCCTCGCTTTCCTTGGACGCTTGACGACCAAAGCGTCCGTCCCGGCGACCATCTGTTCAAGACATGCCGGATAATGAGCGACAAGTTGGTCTCAATGAGGCGTGAGGGTGGCCAAATGTCGAACGATGACGCCGCGGACGGCGCCTGGCCGGGACGTTCTGCCGGACGGCTGGACGCGGTGGACCGGGCGATCATCGCCGAGCTGCTGCGCGACGGCCGGATCTCGGTGCGGGCCCTCGCCGAGAACGTGCACGTCTCCCGCGCCAACGCCTACGCGCGCCTCACCCGCCTGATGGACGACGGCGTCATCACCGGTTTCACGGCGGAGCTGGCGCCGCACCGGGCGGGGCTCGGCACCAGCGCGTACGTCTCGATCACGATCGAGCAGAACTCCTGGCGGGCGGTGTCGGCCCGGCTGAAGGAGATCACCTACGTCGAGCACTTCGCGATGGTCGGCGGGGACTACGACGTGCTCGCCCTCGTCAGGGCCCCGGACAACGCGGCGCTCCGGCACGTGGTGCTGGAGCGCGTCCAGGACATCCCCGGGGTCCGCGCCACCCGCACCTGGCTGGTGTTCGACGAGGCCCGCGGCCGGGGAGCGGCGTGGGGGGCCGTCCCGGGCGCGTGAACGCGGCCGCCGCCCGCCTCGTCCGCGACGAGGGGGCGGCGGCCGGACTCCGTGATCAGCCGAGGGTCTCGCGCACCTCGCCGGAGAACATGGTCGTGGAGGCGACGTCGTACTTCGCCGCGTCCTCGGCGGCCGCGGCCATCTCCGGGCTGCCCAGCGCCGCCGCGAGGGCGTCGCCGTCCTCGAACCACAGCTCGGCGACGAGGTAGGGCGCGCCGGCGCCGAGCGCCTGCGGGCGCGTCAGGGTGAACGACTTCAGGCCGGGCAGGGCGTGCACGAGCGGGACGTGCGTGCTCTCGTAGCGCTCGTCGAACGCCGCGGGGTCGGCGGGCGAGAAGTACTGGACGGTGAGGCGGTGCATGCGGTCCTCCAGGGTGGATGCGGCCGGCCAGGTCCGGGCACCTCACCGTAGCCCGCGGGCCCGCTCCGCGGAGGAGCCGGTCCCGGCCTTCGCGCCGGCCCGCGGGGCGGATGCGCGGGGAACCGTTGCGTTCGGGCGGCCGCCCGTGCGACCGTATTACTGACCGAACGATAAGTAATTCGTTCGACCGGTGAGGAGGGGACATGACGACGACCCCCGTGGATCCCGCGCCGCGCGAGGCGGCGGCGCAGGAGCGGTTCGACGCGACCATCGCGCGGGGCGACCGGATCGAGCCCCGGGACTGGATGCCGGACGGCTACCGCCGCACCCTGATCCGCCAGATCGCCCAGCACGCGCACTCGGAGATCATCGGGATGCAGCCGGAGGGCAACTGGATCGGCCGCGCCCCGTCCCTGCGCCGCAAGGCGATCCTGCTGGCGAAGGTGCAGGACGAGGCCGGGCACGGGCTGTACCTGTACTCGGCGTGCGAGACCCTCGGCGTGTCCCGGGCCGAGCTGACGGAGATGCTGCTGTCGGGCCGGCAGAAGTACTCCTCGATCTTCAACTACCCGACGCTGTCGTACGCCGACGTCGGCACGATCGGCTGGCTCGTCGACGGCGCCGCGATCTGCAACCAGGTGCCGCTGTGCCGCACGTCCTACGGGCCGTACGGCCGCGCGATGATCCGGATCTGCAAGGAGGAGTCCTTCCACCAGCGGCAGGGCTACGAGCTGCTGATGACGATGATGCGCGGGACGGACGCCCAGCGCGCGATGGTGCAGGAGTCGGTCGACCGGTTCTGGTGGCCGTCGCTGATGATGTTCGGCCCGCCGGACGCCGAGTCCCCGAACAGCGCGCGGTCGATGGCGTGGGGCGTCAAGCGCAACTCCAACGACGAGCTGCGGCAGAAGTTCGTCGACATGACCGTCCCGCAGGCCGAGGCCCTCGGGGTGACGCTCCCCGACCCGGACCTGCGCTGGAACGCCGAGCGCGGCCACTACGACTTCGGCGAGCCGGACTGGGAGGAGTTCGCCCAGGTCGTCGGCGGTAACGGGCCGTGCAACGCGCAGCGGCTGGCGCACCGCCGCGCCGCCCACGAGGACGGCGCGTGGGTGCGCGAGGCCGCGACGGCGTTCGCCGAGCGATCCGCGAGGGAGGCCGGTAATGACCGATAGGCGGGAATGGCCGCTCTACGAGGTGTTCGTGCGCGGCAAGCGCGGCCTCAACCACGTGCACGTCGGGTCGCTGCACGCCCCCGACGACGTGATGGCGCTGCGCCACGCGCGCGACGTCTACACGCGCCGCAACGAGGGCGTGAGCATCTGGGTCGTGCGGGCCGACGCCATCACCGCGTCCAGCCCGGACGAGAAGGACCCGCTGTTCGCGCCGAGCGGCGACAAGGTCTACCGGCACCCGACCTTCTACGACATCCCCGACGACGTCCCGCACATGTGAGGGCGGACCACCGATGAGCGACGACCTTCTGAACAGCGACCTCGGCGGCGTGTTCGACGGGCTGGCCGGCGGCGAGTCCTCGCAGTGGGCGTTCGGCACCGGCTTCGAGGACCCCCTCGCCGGCGTCGACACCACCGTGCCGGACGGCGTCGACCGCGCCGACCTCGCCGCGTACTGCCTGATGCTCGGCGACGACGCGCTGATCATGTCCCAGCGCCTGGCGGAGTGGTGCAGCCGCGCCCCCGACCTCGAAGAGGACATCGCGCTCGCGAACATCGCCCTCGACCTGCTCGGCCAGGCGCGGCTGCTGCTCTCGCGGGCGGCCGCCGCCGACCCCGCCGCCGTGCCCGCCCTCCCCGAGGGCTCGCCGGTGCCGGGCGAGGACGCGCTCGCCTTCTTCCGCGAGGCGGGGGAGTTCCGCAACGTCCGCCTCGCCGAGGTGGCCAACGGCGACTTCGCGCACGTGGTCGTCCGGCTGCTGCTGTTCTCGGCGGCGCGGCTCGCGCTGCTGGAACGGCTCCGGGCGAGCGCCGACCGGGTGCTGGCGGCGGTGGCGGCCAAGGGCGCCAAGGAGGTCACCTACCACCGCGACTGGGCGGGCCGCTGGTTCCTGACGCTGGCGCAGGGCACCGAGGAGTCGCGCCGCAGGCTCGTCGCCGCGCTGGACGAGCTGTGGCCGCTCCAGCCGGAACTGGTCGCCGCGCACCCGGTCGAGGCGTCCCTCGCCGAGGCCGGCGTGGGCGTCGACCCCACCGCCGTGCGCGACGAGGTCGACGCGGTCCTCGACCAGGTGCTGGCCGTCAGCGGCGTCGACCGCCCGGACCGCCCGCCCCTCGCCGGGGTCGGCGGGCGGACGGGCCGCGACGGCATGCACACCGAGGCGTTCGGCCGGCTGCTCGCCGAGATGCAGGTGGTTGCGCGCGCACACCCGAGCGGGCAATGGTGAACGCCCGCGCGGCGGCCCGCGCGACGGCCCGCGAGCGCGCCCTCGACGCGGCCGGGCAGGTCCGCGACCCGGAGATGCCGATGCTCACCCTCGCCGACCTCGGCGTCCTGCGCGGCGTCGACGTCGAGCGCGACGCCGACGGCGCGGAGGCCGTCGTCGCCTCGATCACGCCGACCTACACCGGCTGCCCGGCCCTCGCGACGATGCGCGACGACCTCGTCCACCGGCTGAACGGCGCGGGGTTCCCGCGCGTGCGGGTCCGGATCGTGCTGGACCCGCCGTGGTCGAGCGACTGGATCTCCGAGCGCGGGCGGGCCGCGCTGCGGGAGGCGGGCCTGTCGCCGCCGGGGCCGGTCCGGCGCCCGTCCGGGCCGCTCGGGCTCACGCTCGGGCCGACCCGCCGCGCCCCCGCCTGCCCGCGCTGCGGCTCCGCGTCCACCCGCCTGACCTCCGAGTTCGGCGCGACCGCGTGCAAGGCCCTGTACCGCTGCACCGACTGCCTCGAGCCGTTCGAGCACGTCAAGGAGATCTGACATGACCACCCTCGCGCCCGGCGCCGCGCCCGCCCGGTCGGCGGTGTTCCACGAGCTGACCGTGGCGGCGGTGGACCGCCTCTGCGAGGACGCCGCCGCGATCACCTTCGCCGTCCCGGACGGCCTGCGCGACGCCTACGCGTTCCGGGCCGGCCAGTCCCTCACCCTGCGCCGCTTCGTCGACGGGCGGGAGGAGCGCCGCTCGTACTCGATCTGCGCGCCCGCCGGCGCCGCGCCCCGGATCGGCGTCCGGGAGATCCCCGGCGGGCTGTTCTCGTCCTGGCTGGTGAACGAGGTCGCGCCGGGCACGCGCATCGAGGTGCGGACCCCGACCGGCTCCTGGCGGGCGGACCCGGCGACCGGCGAGCGGCACCTGTGCATCGCCGCCGGCTCCGGCATCACCCCGATGCTGTCGGTCGCCTCGACGGTGCTCGCCCACCCCGGCGCGCAGGTGTCGCTGCTGTACGGCAACCGCACCAGCCGCACCGTGATGTTCACCGAGGAGCTCGGCGACCTGAAGAACCGGTACGGGCCGCGGTTCCAGCTGGTCCACGTGCTGTCCCGCGAGCCGCGCGACGCCGAGCTGTTCTCCGGCCGCCTCGACGGCGACCGCCTCGCCCGGCTGCTCACCGGCCTGGTGCCCGCGGAGGTGTTCGACCACGTCTGGATCTGCGGGCCGCTCCAGATGGTCGAGGACGCGCGGAAGGTCCTCGCCGACCTCGCCGTCCCCGCACCGGTGCACGTCGAGCTGTTCTACGTCGACGCTCCTCCGCCGCAGCCCAGGCGTGCCGACGACGCCGTGGCCGGTGCCACGACCGAGCTGACCGTCGTGCTCGACGGCCTGCGCACCACGTCGCGGGTGTCCCGCGAGACGACGATCCTGGAGGGCGCCCAGCGGACCCGCGGGGACCTGCCGTTCGCCTGCAAGGGCGGCGTCTGCGGGACGTGCCGCGCCCGCGTCCGCGAGGGGGAGGCGGACATGCGCCGCAACTACGCCCTAGAACCGTCCGAGGTCGACGCCGGGTTCGTCCTGACCTGCCAGTCGTTCCCGGCGGGCGACACCGTCACCGTCGACTACGACGCCTGATCTCCCTGGTCCGGCGGGGTCTCGTGGCGGGCGAGGCCGTCGAAGGCCAGGGAGGTGATGGCGTCGGCGACGGTCGCGGTGTCGTAGGCGCCGCCCGGCCGGTACCACTCGACCAGCGAGTTCACCATGCCGAACAGCAGCCGGCTCACCAGCGCCGGCGGCACGTCCCCGCGCAGTGCCCCCTCGGCGACGGCGTCCGCGACGAGCTCGGCGAGGCGGTCGTCGAGCCACCGGCGCCGCTCCAGCGCGGCCAGCTCGACCTCGCTGTTGCCCCTGACTCGGAGCAGGAGCGTGACGGACGGCTGGTGCGCGACGAGGACCTCGACGCTGCGCCGCACCACCGCGCGCAGGCGGCCGTAGGCGGTCGTCCCCTCCCGCTCGCGGGACGCCTCCGCGACGGCGGCGGTGAGCTCGTCGAGGGCGTCGTCCAGCGCCTGGCCGAGCAGCTGCTCCTTGCCCGCGACGTGGTGGTAGATGGCGGGCTTGGTGAGCCCGAGCTCGCGGGCCAGGTCGCCCATGCTGGTGGCGTCGTAGCCCTTGCGGTTGAACAGCTCCACGGCGGCGCGCAGGATCGCCGCCTGGTCGTGGCCGGGACGGCCGCGCCGGCGGCGCGGAGAGGATGCTTGCGGACCGGTCGTCGCCACGACCGCAGCATCTCACGCGGGCACGGGCGCCCGGCCGGACCGGGGGCCGGGCGGGGCGCACCTGGCCGGACGGTGTGATCTACGTAACCATGGCGCCGAGGGAGGGCGCGGGCGCCGCCCGGCATATTCCCTGGTAAATCGGTATGTTTTATGGGTTTTTCTGGTCGGACGGGGCGTCCGTGCAGGTAGAGCGGGCTTTCGGCGGGCTTCACAAGCGCCGGTTCCGTGTGCATCCTTGGGGACATGAACGCGACGGAGGTACTGGTGGCGAGGCGCCACATCGACCTCCTCCGCGTGTGCAGCGCGTCCTGTTGAACCGCTGATCCGCACATCCACGGCCCGAGATCGGCCGCCTCTCCTCTCTCTCCTCCGCCCGGCAGTGTCGCCGACGCCGGATCACTCCCTCCTGCCTGCCTGCCTTCCCACCGTCCCCCTGTTCCGGAGGTGCCGCGTGTCCACCGACCTGCTCGATCCGCCCCGCTCCGCCCTACCCGGACCCGCCGCGCCCACGGCCGCGGGGCGCTCCGGCGCCGTAGCGCTGTCGCTGCTGCGCCGCGCCCGCAAGGCCGGCGGGCTCGTCGCCGTCCTCGTCCTCTGGGAGGCCGGCGCCCGCGCGGGCTGGCTCGGCAGCACGACGCCGCCGGTCAGCGACGTCGCCGCGCGCGGCTGGGAGATGGCCTCGTCGGGCGAGCTGTTCACCAACCTCGGCGTCTCGCTGCTGCGGGTGCTGAAGGGCCTCGCGATCGGGCTGCCGCTCGGCCTCGTGCTCGGCCTGCTGTCCGGGCTGTTCCGGATCAGCGAGGACGTCATCGACGCGCCCGTCCAGGCCGTCCGGATGCTGCCGCACCTGGCGCTCGTGCCGCTGTTCATCATCTGGTTCGGGATCGGCGAGACGTCCAAGGTCGGCCTCATCGCGGTCGGCGTGGTGTTCCCGCTCTACATCAACGTGTTCCACGGCATCCGCGGGGTGGACGAGCGGCTGGTGGAGTCGGCGCGGACCTGCGGCCTCGGCCGGCTCGGGCTCGTCCGGAAGGTCGTGCTGCCCGGCGCGCTCCCGCAGATCCTCGTCGGGCTGCGGCTGTCGCTCGGCGTCGCGTGGCTGACGCTCGTCGTCGTCGAGCAGTCGGCGACCGCCAGCGGCATCGGGTTCCTCATCAGCCAGGCCACCCAGTTCATGCAGATGGACACGGTCTTCGTGGTCCTCGTGCTGTACGCGCTGCTCGGCGTCTCGACGGACCTGCTGGTCCGGCTCATCGAGCGGCGCGCGCTGGCCTGGCGCAAGGGACTGGTGGCGCGATGACCGCCGCCCTGCGCGACGGGGTCCGCGTCCGCGGCCTCAGGCGCGTGTTCGGCGACCGGACCGTCCTGGACGGCGTCGACCTCGACATCGCGCCCGGCGAGTTCGTGGCGCTGCTCGGCGCGAGCGGGTCCGGCAAGAGCACGCTGCTGCGCGCCCTCGCCGGGCTGGACGGCCACGGCGGCGGCGAGGTCGACGTCCCCGGCGCGCGCGCCGTCGTCTACCAGGAGCACCGGCTGCTCCCGTGGAGCCGGGTGTGGTCCAACGTCGTGCTCGGCCTGCGCGGCCGGGACCTGCGCGCACGGGCCGAGGCCGCGCTGGCCGAGGTCGGGCTCGCGGCGCGCGCCGACGCGTGGCCGCTCACCCTGTCCGGCGGCGAGTCGCAGCGCGTCGCGCTGGCCCGCGCCCTCGTCCGGACGCCCGACCTGCTGCTGCTCGACGAGCCCTTCGGCGCGCTGGACGCGCTGACCCGGCTGAACGCGCAGGCGCTCGTCGCCGACCTGTGGGCCGAGCACCGGCCCGCCGTCCTGCTCGTCACCCACGACGTGGAGGAGGCGCTGCTGCTCGCCGACCGCGCGCTGCTGCTCGCCGGCGGCCGGATCGCGCGCGAGTACACCGTCGGCCTGCCGAGGCCGCGGTCCCTGGACGACCCGGAATTCATCGCGCTGCGGCGCGACCTGCTCGACGGGCTCGGGGTACGGGCCGTCGCCACCGCCAAGGAGACCCGATGAACGAACTGACCGCCGACGTCCTCGTCGCGGGCGGCGGCCCCGCCGGCGCCTGGGCCGCCGTGAAGGCGGCGGAGGCCGGCGCGAGCGTCGTCCTCGCCGACAAGGGCTACCTCGGGACGAGCGGCGCGACGGCGTCCGCCGGCACCGGGGTCTGGTACGTCGAGCCCGACCCGGAGGCGCGGGAGGCCGCGATGGCGAGCCGGGAGGGCCTCGGCGGCCATCTCGCCGACCGGGAGTGGATGGCCCGCGTCCTCGACCAGACGTACGCGAACATGAACGAGCTGGCCGAGGTCTCGAAGTACCCGTTCCCCGTGGACGAGCACGGCCGGCAGATCCGGCGCGGCCTGCAGGGCCCGGAGTACATGCGCCGCATGCGCGTGCGGGTCCGCCGCGCCGGGGTCCGGGTCCTCGACCACAGCCCGGTCACCGAGCTGCTGGCGGACGGGTCCGGGGCCGTCGCGGGCGCCGCCGGGTACCACCTGCGGGACGACCGGCCGTTCCGCGTCCGGGCCGGCGCGGTCGTGCTCGCGACCGGCGGGTGCGCGTTCCTGAGCAGGGCGCTCGGCTGCGACGTCGACACCGGGGACGGCGCGCTGTTCGCGGCGGAGGCGGGCGCGGAGCTGTCCGGCATGGAGTTCTCCAACGCCTACGCGATCGCCCCGGCGTTCACCTCCGTGACCAAGACGGCGTTCTACTCGTTCGCCACCTTCTACCGCGCGGACGGCAGCGTCCTGGAAGGCGCGGGCAGCCGGCGCGGCCGCTCCGTCATCGCCCGGACCCTGCTCAGCGAGCCCGTCCTGTGCCGCATCGACCGGGCCACCCCCGAGGAGCAGCGGGCGATGCGGCTCGCGCAGGCGAACTTCTTCCTGCCGTTCGACCGGCAGGGCATCGACCCGTTCACCGACCTGTTCCCCGTGACGCTGCTGGCGGAGGGGACGGTCCGCGGCACCGGCGGCATCCGCATCACCGGCGCCGACTGCTCGACGACGGTGCCGGGCCTGTTCGCGGCCGGCGACGCCGCCACCCGGGAGCTGATCTGCGGCGGCTTCACCGGCGGCGGCAGCCACAACGCGGCGTGGGCGATGTCGTCCGGCACCTGGGCCGGGCTGGGCGCCGCGCGCCACGCCGCCGGGCTGGGCGGACGGGCGGCCGCGCGTCCCGTCCGGGCGCTGGGCGAGGCGGGCGTGCGGCCGTCCGGCCCCTCGGCCCCCGGCCACGCCGAGCATGTCGCGGCCGTCCAGGCGGAGGTGCTGCCCTACGACAAGAACCTGCTGCGCCGCGGCGACCGCCTCGCCGCCGCGCTGGCGTCCCTCGACGGGACGTGGCGCGAGCTGCGCGGCACGCTCCGCGAAGACGGCGCCGGGATCGTCCGCGCGCGGTCGGCCGCCGCGATGGCCGCGCACGCCCGCTGGATGTACACCGCCGCGCTCGCCCGGACCGAGACGCGCGGCATGCACAAGCGGCTGGACCTGCCCGAGCAGGACCCGGCCCAGCGTCACCGGCTCGTCACCGGCGGCCTCGACGAGGTGTGGACGCGGCCGGAGACCGGCGCCCTGGCGGTGGCGTCGTGATCGAGGTCGTCTCGCGGGACCGGTGCATCGCCTGCGACAAGTGCGTCGAGGTCTGCCCCACCAACGTGTTCGACCGCGGCGCGGACGGCGTCCCGGTGCTCGCCCGGCGGTCCGACTGCCAGACCTGCTTCATGTGCGAGGCGTACTGCCCGGTGGACGCGCTGTTCGTCGACCCGCGCTCGCACCCGCTGCCCGAGCCGCCGGACGAGGCGGCGCTCGCCGCCGGCGGGCTCCTTGGCAGCTACCGCGAGCAGATCGGCTGGGGACGGGGGCGCACCCCCGGCGCCCGGCTCGCGGTGGGGCCCTCGCTGGACCGCGCGGGCGCTCCCCTCACCTCCTGACACCACCCTCCCCGAGACCACGCAGAACCCTGCGAACCCCCGAAAGGCATCACCGTGAGAATTCCCCGGATGCTGGCCGCCGTCCTGCTCGTCCTCGCCGCGGCGGCGTGCGGTTCGTCCGCGGCCGCCGGCGGCTCCGGGACGCTCCGCGTCGGAGTGATCGGATCGGCCGTCGGCAACAAGCTGACCCGCGCCGTCGGGTTCCTCGACGAGCGCGGCGAGCTGCTGCCCGCGCTGAAGGCCGCCGGCGTCACCAGGATCAAGGTCGCGACGTTCCAGAACGGGCCGGACCTGAACCAGGCGCTCGCGGGCGGCTCCCTCGACATCGGCATGTACGGCGACACGCCCGCGCTGGTCGGGCGCGGCCAGGGCCTGCCGACCCGGCTGCTGTCGCTCAACTCGGTCCGGCTGGACGCCGCCGTCGTCGCCAAGAAGGACGGCGGGCCGGCGTCCCTCAAGGACCTGCAAGGCAAGGTGATCGGAGTGCAGACCGGTTCCTACATCCACCGCTACCTGCTCGGCGCGCTGCAGCAGGCGGGGGTGAAGCCGAAGCAGATCATCCACATGTACACACCCGCGATCATCGCGGCGCTGGAGAAGGGGTCGATCGACGCGGGCGGCCTGGTCTCCGCCGACCAGGCCGCCGAGGAGGCGAAGGGCTACAGGTCGATCGACGTCGCCTCCCGCGACCACCCCGACCTGCTCGGCACGTCCGTCACGGTCGTCACGGAGAAGTACCTGTCCGGGCACAAGGACATCGTCAAGGTGTGGCAGCAGGCCGAGACCAAGGCGTCGCAGGTCGCCAAGGCGAACTGGGCGGGCTACACCGCGTACGTCGCGAAGACCGGCGGGTACGCGCCGCAGGTCACGCTCAAGACGACGCTGAAGGACCAGCTGCCCGACGAGCCGTTCCCCGCGGACGGGCTGAAGCTGCTCGACGGCACCAAGACCTTCCTCGTGCGGCAGAACCTCGTCAAGAAGGACTACACGCTCGACTCCTGGCTCGCCCCCGGAGCGAAGGCGTGATCGAGCTGGACGCCGACGTCCTCGTCCTCGGCGGCGGCCCCGCCGGGGCGTGGGCGGCCCTCGCCGCGGCCGGCGAGGGGGCGCGCGTCGTCCTCGCCGACAAGGGCTACTGCGGCACCAGCGGGCCGACCGCGTCCGGCGGCAACAACCTCTGGTACGTCCCGCCTGACCAGGCCGCGCGCGAGCGCGCCGTCGATGAGCGGTTCGAGCAGAGCGCCCGGCTCGCCGACCGCCGCTGGATGGCCCGCGTCGTCGACGAGACGTACCGGCGCGTCGGCGACCTCGCCGCGTTCGGCTACCCGTTCGCCATCGACGACGACGGCGCGGAACGGCGCGGGAGCCTCCAGGGCCCGGAGTACATGAAGCGGATGCGGCGCCGCGTGCACAGGTCGGGTGTGACGATCCTCGACCACCATCCGGCGCTGCGCCTGCTCGTGGACGGCTCGGGCACCGCGTCGGGCGCGTCGGGCCTCGCCCGCCAGAAGGACGGGGAGGCGTGGACCGTCCGCGCGGGCGCGGTGGTCCTCGCGACCGGCGGCTGCGCGTTCCTGTCCGGGGCGTTCGGGACCAACGTCGACACCGGCGACGGCCACCTGATGGCCGCCGAGCTCGGCGCGGAGCTGTCGGGCATGGAGTTCTCCGCCGCGTACGCGCTGTCCCCGGCGCACGGCGCGCACACCAAGGGCCTGATGATGCAGTTCGCGACGTACTCCACCGAGGACGGCGACCGGATCGACGTTCCGGACCCGCTCGGCGCGAGGACCCGCGTCGCCGAGCTGCTCGCCGCCGGCCGGAAGGTGTTCGCGCGGCTGGACCGGGCGCCCGCGGAGCTGCGCGGGGCGATGCGGGCCGCGCAGCCGAACTACTTCCTGCCGCTGGACAAGGCCGGCATCGACCCGTTCCGCGACCGCTACGAGGTGCGGATGGTGCTGGAGGGCACCGTCCGGGGAACGGGCGGCCTGCGGATCACCGGCGACGACTGCGCGACCGCGGTCCCGGGCCTCTACGCCGCCGGGGACGTCGCGACTCGGGAGCCGGTGTCGGGGGCCGTCAGCGGAGGCGGCGCCTACAACGGCGCGTGGGCCATCTCGTCGGGCACATGGGCCGGGCGCGGCGCCGCCCGGTTCGGGACCGGCCGCCGTCGTCCGCGCGCCGCCCCCGCCGGCCGGGCCGGTCTCCGGCCCGGCCGGCTCGACGCGGCGGAGGTCGTCCGGGCGGTGCAGGCGGAGATGCTGCCGCTCGACCGCAACCTCTTCCGGACGCGCGCCGGGCTCCGCCGCTCCCTGGCCTCGCTGGACGCGCTGTGGGACCGCGTCACGTCCGAGGGCGTCGCCGGGACGGGCCGCGAGCGCCTCCGGGCGCGGTCGGCGGCGGCGATGGCCGCGCACGCCCGCTGGTGCTACCGCGCCGCGCTGGCGCGCGAGGAGTCCCGGGGCCTGCACCGGCTGGAGGGCCTCCCCACCCTGCCGCGGTTCGAGCACCGCCTGCTGACCGGCGGCCTCGACGATCCGTGGACGGCCGCGGAGCCCCTGGAGGTGCCGGCGTGATCGAGGTCGTGAGCGCGGCGCGCTGAGTCAAGTGCGACGTCTGTGTCAAGGTCTGCCCGACGGACGTGTTCGACCGCGGTCCCGACGGCCTGCCGGTGATCGCCAGGCAGGGCGACTGCCAGACCTGCTTCATGTGCGAGGCCCACTGCCCGGCCGACGCGCTGTACGTCGCGCCGTTCAGCGGACCGGCCCCGGCGGGCTCACCGCACACCGACGAGGCGGCCCTGGCCGGGGCGTTCGGCGAGTACCGCCGCGTCGTCGGCTGGGGGCGCGGCCGCACGCCCGGCAGCCGCGCCGACCGCAACCACATCTTCACCGAACGGCTCCGGTCCGCCCAGCGGGACCCCTGAGACGCCGGTCCGGGGACGGGCGGCGCCGCCGTCGAGGGTGCGGGACGGCGACCGGGCGCCGCCCGACATCACTCTGCGCGGTGATGCCCCGGGCCGGCCGGGGGCCGAGACTGGGCGCATGATCCGACGAGCAGGCGTCCTTCTGGCCCTCGGAGCGCTGTCCGGCGCGACGACGGAGCTCGCGATCTTCCATCGCCCCTTCCACCTCCTCGCGATCTTCGCCGGGGTGTGGGTGGTGGGCGCCGGGTGGATCGGCCGCCGGGCGGACGCGCCCGAGGCCGCCGCCGTCCACGCCGCCGCCTTCCTGACGGGCATGGTCTGCGCGTTCTACCTCACCGTCCTCGGCCTGACCTCGGACCTGCGCGGGACCCTCTGGGTCTTCTGGCTCGCGGTGGCGCTGACCGGCGGGCCGCTGCTCGGCCTGGCGGGGCATCTGACCAGGCGCGCGGACGCGTGGGCGGGGCTCGCGGCGGCCGGGCTCGCCGGGCTGCTCGTCGCCGAGGCGGTCCGGCTGCTGCTCGGCTACAGCACCCAGTACCGGCTGGGCTACGCCCTCTTCAACCTCGCCGGAGCGGTGCTCGTGCTCGGGTGGCTGCCGCGCGGCGCCCGCCGGACGGCCGTCGCCGCGTTCCTTCCCGCGCTCGCGGTGGGAGTGGTCCTCTTCATCACGATCCCGGTCCTCGTCTACGGCGGCTCGCACCTGCCGTTCCAGGTCCGCTGACGCCGTTCCGCCGGGGGCGGGCGCGCGACCGCCCGCCCCCGGCGGAACGCTCAGCCGAGCTGGCCCTGCACGGCGCTCAGGCCCGCCTGGGCGATGCTCTCGTCGATGGCGCCCTGCGGCGCGCCGCCGACGCCGATCCCCGCGATCGGGGACCCGCCGGAGGCGACCGGGACGCCGCCGGCGAGGAACAGCGTGCCGGGGATGTCGCGGACGGTGGGCCCGTCGCCGGTCGCGTTCCCGGTCAGCTTCGAGGTCGGCTGCCCGAACGACACGGCGGTGAACGCCTTGCGCTTCGCCGAGTCCACGGTCTGCGGGCCCGCGCCGTCGCCCTTCACGACCAGGCGCACGTCCCCGGACCGGTCGACGATAGCGACCGCGACGCGCTGCTTCTGCTTGGCCGCCTCCTTCTGCACGGCCGTCGCGATCCGCAGGGCGGCGTCGGTGTTCAGCGTCCGGACGTCCTGCACCGCCTGCGGCGCGGGCGGAGCCTTCACCGGCGCGGCGGCGGCCGCAGACGCCCCGGCGGCGGACACGCCGACGGCGCCGGCGACGATGGCGAGCCCGGCGGCGGCCCCCGCCAGGGTCCGGACGCGGACGCGCCGCCTCCCGGACTCCGGCGCGGTCTCGGTGGTCTGCGGCTCCCGCATGGTGGTGCTCCTTCGTGGTGGTCGTCGATACGTCTTCGAGCCTCGCCGGGAACGGGCGCCGGGCCATCGCGGGCACGGTCGATCGCGCGGATCGGATCGGTGGACGGCCGGATCAACCGATCGGACGATGCCGCAGGCCGGCGGGCCGTGAAGGCTGCTCGTGGAAGCTTGCGCGGCGGTTCGCGGGGGGAGACAGCAGACGTGACGGGCACCGAGCACCGGATCCACCTCGCGATGCACGCGGGGTTCTTCCTGCTGCTCGCGGCGTCGGCGTCCCGGCTGGTCGTCCGGCACGGCCTGGGCGGCATGACCACCGTGTGGCTCGTGCTGTGCGGTGTGACGGCCGTGGCCTACGCGGCCGGCGTCGCCGGATGGGACGCGCTCGGCCGCCGGGGACGCCTCGCCTGGCTCGCCGTCGTCGTGCTGTTCTGGCTGGTGCTCGTCATCGCGGCGCCGAGCTTCGCCTGGTGCGCGATCCCGCTGTTCTTCCTCGCGCTGCGGCTGCTGACGCCGCGCGCCGCGATCGTCACGGTCGTCGTGCTCACCGGCGCGGTGATCTTCGCGGAGATCTACCTGGCGGACCGGCTGGACCCGAGCCTGGTGCTCGCGCCGGTCGCGGTCGCCGCGATGGCCGCGGTCATCTTCCTGGAGCTCCAGCGGCTCATCGACGAGCTGGTCCGCACCCGCGGCGAGCTGGCCGCCACGCAGCGCGCGGCGGGGGTCCTGGAGGAGCGCGAGCGGCTGTCCCGGGAGATCCACGACACCCTCACGCAGGGGCTGACCAGCATGGGGATCCTGCTCCAGGCGGCCGACCGGCAGTGGGACACCGCCCCGGACGCCGCCCGCCGCCACCTGCGGGACGCGACCGAGGCCGCCGCCGCGAACCTGGAGGAGGCCCGCCACTTCGTCCGCGCGCTGGCACCGCCCGGCCTGAGCGCCGGGTCCCTGCCCCGCGCGCTCGCCGACCTGGTCGGCGCGGAGTCGCGGGCGGCGGGCCCGAGGGTGCGGTTCCGGACGGAGGGGGAAGAATATCCCCTGGACGTCGGCGTGCAGACGGCGATGCTCCGCGTCGCGCAGGGCGCCGTCGCCAACGCCCGCGACCACGCGGGCGGGTCCACGGTGGTGGTGACGCTGACCTACCTGGACGACGCGGTGTCGCTGGACGTCGCCGACGACGGGTCGGGCTTCGACCCGTCCCGCACGGCGTCCGCGCCGGGCCGCGGCTACGGGATCCCCGCGATGCGGGACAGGATCGCCGAGGTCGGCGGCGAGCTGACCGTCGAGAGCGCGCCCGGCGCGGGGACCGTCGTCGCGGCCGCCGTCCCGCGGCGGGGCACGGCGGCGCCGGGGGAGAGGAGGACCGGATGAGCGCGGTTCGCGTGACGATCGTCGACGACCACCCCGTGGTCCGGGCCGGGCTGCGCGCCCTGCTGGGCGGCGAGCCGGACATCGAGGTCGTCGCGGAGGCCGCGGACGGCGAGGAGGCCGTCCGGCAGGCCGGGCTCGTCCCCACCGACCTCGTCCTCATGGACCTGCAGCTCGGCGAGGGCATCGACGGCGTCGAGGCCACCCGGCGGATCCTCGCGCTGCCGGACCCGCCGCGCGTGCTGGTGCTGACCACCTACGACACCGACGCCGACATCGCCCGCGCCATCGACGTCGGCGCGGACGGGTACCTGCTCAAGGCCGGCCCGCCGGACGAGCTGTTCCGCGGCATCCGCACGGCGGCGCGGGGCGAGACGGCGCTGTCGCCGCGGGTCGCGACCCGGCTGATGAACCGGGTCCGGGAACCGGCCCCGGCGCTCAGCCCGCGCGAGATCGAGATCCTCGAACTGCTGGCCAAGGGACTGTCCAACCAGCGGATCGCGCGCAGCCTGTTCATCAGCGAGGCCACCGTCAAGACGCACCTCGTGCACATCTTCGGCAAGCTCGGCGTCGACACCCGGACGGCCGCGGTGACCGCGGCCGTCGAGCGGCGCCTCATCCGGCTGCCCGGCTGACCCCGGCCGCCCGGCCGCGCCGCCGCATCCGGCCGCCGGGCCGGGCGGCGGGCGGGG
>NZ_JABMCA010000078.1:0-44474 GCF_014706005.1 Actinomadura sp. RB99
AGCGGGTGCGGCGGCCGGGGCGGGCGCCGGCTCGGCCGCCGCCGCCTCGGTGCCCGCGCCGCCCTTCGGGGCGATCACCGCGATCGGCGCGCCGATCGCGGCGGTCTCGCCCTCGCCGACGAGGATCTTCTCGAGCACGCCGGCCTCGTAGGCCTCGTACTCCATGACCGCCTTGTCGGTCTCGATGTCCACCAGGACGTCGCCGACCGCCACCTCGTCGCCCGGCTGCTTCTGCCAGGAGCTGATGACGCCCTCCTCCATGGTGTCGGAGAGGCGCGGCATGAGGATCTCGGTCATCGGGCGGGCTCCAGCATCGGACGGCCGGTCGCGCGGAGCGTGTCGCGGACGGCGGTGAGCAGGGAGTCGGCGGACGGCAGCGCCGCCGACTCCAGGGACTTGGCGTAGGGCAGCGGCACCTCCGCCATCGCGACGCGGCGGACC
This sequence comes from Actinomadura sp. RB99, assembly GCF_014706005.1. Classification (NCBI taxonomy): domain Bacteria; kingdom Bacillati; phylum Actinomycetota; class Actinomycetes; order Streptosporangiales; family Thermomonosporaceae; genus Actinomadura; species Actinomadura sp. RB99. The sequence continues at coordinate 442 of NZ_JABMCA010000078.1, forward strand.
GGCGCGTCCAGCCAGTCGAAGGCGCCCTCCTGGATCGTCGCGGCGATCTCCGCGCCGATCCCGTAGGTCAGCCAGTCGTCCTCGGCGACGACCGCGCAGCCGGTCTTGCGGACCGACTCGACGATCGTGGCGCGGTCCAGCGGGCGCAGGCTGCGCAGGTCCACGACCTCGGCGGAGACGCCCTCGGCGGCGAGGGTCTCGGCGACCTCGGTCGCGACCCGCGCCATCCGCGAGTAGCCGATGATCGTGATGTCGGTGCCGGGGCGGGTGACGGCGGCGCGGCCGATCTCGGCCGGCTCGATCTCCTCGACCGGGGCCGGCAGCTCGCCCTTGGTGTTGTAGAGGGCGAGGTTCTCCAGGAACAGCACCGGGTCGTCGTCGCGGATCGCGGCCTTCAGCATGGCCGACGCCTCGGCGGGCGTGCTCGGCGCGACGACCTTCAGGCCGGGGATGAACGAGTAGAACAGCTCGACGTTCTGCGAGTGGGTGGCGCCGAGCTGCTGGCCGCCGCCGCCCGGGGTGCGGATCACCATCGGCACGCTGGCCTGGCCGCCGAACATGCCGTAGATCTTGGCGGCGTGGTTGACGATCTGGTCCAGCGCGAGCAGCGAGAAGTTGATCGTCATGATCTCCACGACGGGGCGCAGGCCGAGCATCGCGGCGCCGATCGCGGCGCCGACGAAGCCCTCCTCGGCGATCGGGGTGTCCCGGACGCGTTTCGGCCCGAACTCCTTCAGCAGCCCCTCGGTGATCTTGTAGGAGCCCTCGAAGAGCCCGATCTCCTCGCCCATCAGGAAGACGTTCTCGTCGCGGAGCATCTCCGCGCGCAGCGTGTCCCGGAGCGCCTGGCGGTAAGTGACGGGTGCCATCAGCGTGCTCCTCAGGAACTGAATACCGGGTCGGCGGGCAGGCGGCGCAGCTCGCCCGGGACGGGGGTGGCGTAGGTGTAGTCGAACAGCGTGGAGACCTCGGGGGCCGGGCTCTCGTCGGCGAACGCGGCGGCGGCGTCGATCGCGGCGGTGACCTCCGCGTCGAGGCGGTCGCGCTCGTCGTGCGACAGGATCCCCGCCTCCTCCAGCTCCAGCGCCAGCCGGGCGAGGGGGTCGGCGGCCTTCAGGGCCTCCTTCTCCTCCTTGGACCGGTAGCGGGCCGGGTCGACGACCGAGTGGCCCTTGAGCCGGGGGCTGGTGGTCTCCAGCAGGTAGGGCTTGCTCTCGCTGCGGGCGCGCTCCACGGCGTGGCGCGCGGCGTCCCGCACGGCGACGACGTCGGTGCCGTCCACCCGGACGCTCTCCATCCGGTAGGCGGCGCCGCGCCGGTACAGCTCGGGCTCGGCGGCGGAGTGCTCCACGGTGGTGCCCATGCCCAGCCCGTTGTTGATCACTACGAAGACGACCGGGAGGTCCCAGAGGCCGGCGATGTTCAGCGACTCGTGGAACGCGCCGATCGCGGTGGTCCCGTCGCCCATGTGGCACATCACGACCTCGTCGCCGCCCTTGTAGGAGACGGCGAGGGCGGCGCCGGCCGCGAGCGGGACCTGCCCGCCGACGATGCCGTACCCGCCGAGCAGCCGCGCCTCGGCGTCGAACAGGTGCATGGACCCGCCCCAGCCCTTGGAGACGCCGGTGGAGCGCCCGTAGAGCTCGGCCATCACGCGCTCGGCGGAGATGCCCTTGGCGAGGGCATAGCCGTGCTCGCGGTAGTTGGTGAACAGGTAGTCGGTGGGGCGCAGCGCGGCCATCAGGCCGACGACGGTCGCCTCCTCGCCGAGGTTCAGGTGGCAGTAGCCCCCGATCTTGGCCTCGGTGTAGGCGCGGGCGGCCCGCTCCTCGAAGCGGCGGATCAGCAGCATCTGGCGGTAGTACGCCACCAGCGTCTCGGCGCTCTCCGCCGGGGCGTCCGGGGCGGCGCCGTCGACGGCGGGCTCGCTCGCGGCGCCGTTGCCCGCCGGAGCGGCGGCCGGCCCGGAGGCCTTGGTGCCGCGCGCTCTCCGGGTCGTGCGAGCCGGAGCGGCCTTGGTAGCTGACCGGGTGGTCTCAGCCATCGGCGACCTTCCTAAGTCCGGGGGAACGCCGTAGGATCGCCACGACGCTCACCGATCATCATTGATCAATGATCGATCATATTCGAGTCTATCTCCTCCGGCGTCAAGACTCACTTACCGTCGCCCCGTCTAATATTGGCTCCCGTGAACACGCCCGTCCCCGCCCAGCTGCTGCGCACCGGGCTCGCCGACCAGATCCGCGAGTTCATCGTGGAGGGCATCAGCGCGGGCCGGTGGGAGCCGGGCGAGCGCATCGTCGAGCGCCGCATCGCCACCGAGCTCGGCGTCAGCCAGGGACCGGTGCGCGAGGCGCTGCGGCAGCTGGAGGCGCAGCGGCTGATCGAGTCGCTGCCGAACCGGGGCGCCCGCGTCCGCGAGTTCACCGAGCAGGACCTCGCCGAGATCTTCCCCGTCCGCGCCGGGCTGGAGCGCACCGCCGCCGAGCTCGGCATGGCGCGGATCAGCGGCTGCCTGGACGCGCTGGAGGAGCGCAACCGGCAGCTGAGCGAGGCGGCGCGCGAGGGCGACCTGCACGAGCAGATGCGGCTCAGCATCGCCTTCCACCGCGAGATCGTCGAGGCGGCCGGGAACCGGCTGCTGTTCTCGGTGTGGGAGGGCCTCGGCATCGAGCTGTGGACGACCCTGTCGCTGCGGCTGCACCACACCGAGATCTACTCCAAGTCGGCCGAGCACGCCGAGCTGATCGAGGCGTTCCGCCGCCGCGACCCGCAGGCCCCGCAGCTGCTGCACGACCACGTCATGAACTACGCGCCCTGAGGCGCCCGCGCGCGGTCCCGGCACGTCTCCCTCCGCCTCGCGGCGGGGGTCACTCCTGCTCGCGGTAGGCCTTGGTGAGCTGCGCCTCCGCGTCGTCGAGGTAGGAGCGCAGCTCCGCTTCGGCGGCCGCGACGTCGCCCCGCTCCAGCAGGTCGTAGAGCCGCCGGTTGCGGGCCAGGTACGGCTCGTGGAACTCGCGCGGCGACCCCATCTCGTGGAAGACCAGGCGCATCTCGGCCAGCAGGTGCCGGATCATCTCGTCCACCCGGGGGCTGCCGACCAGCGCGGCGAGCGCCTGGTGGAAGCGGATGTCGGCGGTGCCGACCTGCGCCCAGCGCCCGCCGGCGGCGGCGTGCTCGCCGTCGGCCACGGCCGCCTCCACCCGGGCGAGCGCCTCGCGCGGCGCGGATGGCGCGCACCGCACGCCCTCGCACTCCAGGATGCGGCGGACCCGGTACAGGTCGGCGAGCCCTTCGGCGGTGACGCGGCGGACGAACACGCCCCGGTTGAACTCGTGCACGAGCAGCCGCTCGTTGATGAGCAGCCGGAACGCCTCGCGGATGGTGTTGCGGGAGACCTTGGCGGCGCGGCCGAGATCCTCCTCGGGGATCCGGTCGCCGGGCGCGAGGCGGCCGTCGGTGATCTGCTCGCGGAGCAGGTGGGCGACGCGGTCCGCGGTGCTGAGCCGGCCGATGTCGTCCCGCGCCGCAGCGATGTTCTCCAGCCACGACTCCTGCGGCGGCATCGGCCCGTCCTCCCCGCGGTGGCGCGGCGCCGCGGGGGCGCGCGCGTGACTCGTACGGCACCACCGTATCCCCTCTCCGAGAGGATTCATCAACAAGGGGATTGAAGGATTGTTGAACAATCCTTACCCTGGCGGAAAGCCGACACCCCGGAAGGGGCAGCCATGACGGACACCACCCTCGACCACACGCCGGCCTCCCCGCCCACCTCCTCCTCCCGCCGCGGCGCGCTCCTCGGCGCCATGTTCCTGATGGCCACCAGCGCCATCGGCCCCGGGTTCATCACCCAGACGACCACCTTCACCGCCAAGCTCGGCGCCGCGATGGCGTTCGCGATCCTGGTGTCGGTGCTGGTCGACATCGCGATCCAGCTGAACGTGTGGCGGATCGTCGGCGTCTCCGGACGGCGCGCCCAGGACCTCGGCAACCGGGTGGTGCCCGGCGGCGGCTACGCGCTGGCCGCGCTGGACGTCTTCGGCGGCCTGGTGTTCAACATCGGCAACGTGGCCGGCTGCGCGCTCGGGCTGAACGCGCTGCTCGGCCTGGACGTCAAGATCGGCGGCGCGCTGTCCGCGCTGGTCGCCATCGCGATCTTCCTGATCCGGCGGGCCGGCGTCGCGATGGACCGGATCGTGGTGGTGCTCGGCGCCGTCATGATCGTGATGACGCTCTACGTGGCGGTGAAGTCCGGGCCGCCGCTCGGCGACGCGCTCCGCGAGACCGTCGCGCCCGGGCAGGTCGACTTCCTCGTCATCACGACGCTGATCGGCGGGACCGTCGGCGGCTACATCACCTACGCCGGCGCGCACCGCATGATCGAATCCGGGCTGACCGGGCCCGGCAACATCCGGGAGATCAACCGCAGCGCCGTCACCGGGATCGTCGTCACCGGCGTGATGCGGGTGCTGCTCTTCCTCGCCGTGCTGGGCGTCGTCGCCGGCGGCGTCACCCTCGCCAAGGACAACCCGGCGCCCTCGGCCTTCCAGCACGCCGCCGGCGAGACCGGGCTGCGCGTGTTCGGCCTGATCATGTGGTCCGCCGCGATCACCTCGGTGATCGGCGCGTCCTACACCTCCGTGTCGTTCCTGGTGTCGTTCTCCGGCTGGATCGAGCGGCACCGCAACCGGCTCGTCGTCGCGTTCATCCTGGTCTCCACCGCGATCTACCTGGCGATGGGGACCACCCCGGCCAAGCTGCTGATCCTCGCCGGCGCGCTGAACGGCCTCATCCTGCCGTTCGGGCTGGCCGTGCTCCTGTGGGTCGCCGCCCGCCGTCGCGACCTGCTCGGCGGGTACCGGTACCCGGCCTGGCTCCTCGCCCTCGGCGTCGCCGCCTGGCTGCTCTCCCTGTACCTCGGCTGGAACGCGCTCTCGGGCATAGAAGACCTGTGGAAGTGAGGGGACGGGTGCGGATCCTGCGGAACGGCGACCGGGCGCTGCTCGTCGAGGTGCCCGGAGCGGAGGCGATGCTCGGCCTGTACGCGGCGCTCAGCGCCGCGCCGCCGCCCGGCGTCACCGACATCGTCCCGGCGGCCCGCACCCTCACCCTGCTGCTCGACCCGTCCGCCGACCCCGCCGGGGTCGCCGCCGCCGTGCGCGGCGCGCGCCCCGGCGCGGCGGCCGGGTCCGCGGCGGCCATAGAGGTCCCCGTCGTCTACGACGGCCCGGACCTCGACGAGGTCGCCGCGCTCACCGGACTCACCCCGGACGGCGTCGTCGCCGCCCACACCGGCACCCCGTGGCGGGTCGCGTTCACCGGGTTCGCGCCCGGCTTCGGCTACCTCGACGGCGGCGACCCGCGGCTGGACGTCCCGCGCCGCGGCACCCCGCGGGTCCGGGTCCCGGCCGGCGCGGTCGGCCTCGCGGGCCGCTTCAGCGGCGTCTACCCGGTCGAGTCGCCCGGAGGCTGGCAGCTCATAGGGCGTACGGAGGCCGTCCTGTGGGACCTCGACCGCGACCCGCCCGCCCTGCTCCGCCCCGGAGGAAAAGTTTGTTTCGTCCGGAGGGAACCATGAAGCGGGGCTTGGACGTTCTCCGATCAGGACTCCTGGCAACCGTTCAGGATCTGGGACGTCCGGGTCACGCGGCGCTCGGCGTGGGGGTGGCGGGCGCCGCGGACCCGGATTCGTTCCGGCTCGCGAACCGCGCGGTCGGCAATCCCGAGGACGCCGCCGCCATCGAGACCACCTTCGGCGGGCTGCACGTCCGCTCCCGCGGGGGCGTGTTCGCGGCCGTGACAGGCGCACCCGTCCCCATGACCGTCGACGGCCGCGCCGTCGCCCCCTTCTCCGTCTTCCACGTCCCGGACGGCGCCGAGCTGCGGATGGGCGCGCCGTCCACCGGCCTGCGCAGCTACCTGGCCGTCCGCGGCGGGATCGCGGTCCCGCCCGTCCTCGGCTCCCGCTCCACCGACACGCTGTCCGGCCTCGGCCCCGCCCCGCTCAAGCCCGGTGACCTGCTGCCGATCGGCCCGGCGCCGCGCCGGGACCCGCTGCTGGACGTCCTCCCGGTCGCGCCGCCGCCCGCCCGCGACATCGTGCTGCGCGCGATCCCGGGTCCCCGCGCCGACTGGCTCGCGCCCGGCGCCCTGGACGCCCTGTTCGGCTCGCCCTACGCGGTGACCAGCGAGATCGACCGGGTCGGCATGCGGCTGGACGGCCCGCGCCTCGCGCACGCCGGGCGCGGCCAACTGCCCAGCGAGGGCACCGTCACCGGCGCGCTGCAGGTCCCGCCGTCGGGGCTGCCCGTGCTGTTCCTCGCCGACCACCCGGTCACCGGCGGCTACCCGGTGATCGCGGTGGTCGTCTCCGCCGACGTCGGGCGCGCCGCCCAGGCGCGCCCCGGGCAGCGGCTGCGGTTCCGCCCGCGTCCCGCGCCCCCGCTCGCAGGACTGCCGGCCGAACAGGCCAGGCAGGCCGGACGAGCCAGGCAGGCCGAACAGATCAGACAGGAGGGACCGTGACGAATCCGATCGACCCGGGCTCGCTCTCCCCGGACCAGGCAAGGGCGCTGTTCCGCGCCGGACTGCGCGTCCCCACGGCCGGGTGGTGCTCCGGCTGGACGCAGGCGAACCTCATCGCCGTGCCCCGCGACCAGGCCTACGACCTGCTGCTCTTCGCGCAGCGCAACCCCAAGCCGTGCCCCGTGCTGGACGTCACCGAGCCGGGCGCGGTGTCGGCGCCGCTGTTCGCCGGCGACCTGCGCACCGACCTGCCCGGCTACGTCGTGTACGAGCACGGCGAACCGGTCGCCGAGGCGACCGACGTCACCGGGTACTGGCGCGACGACCTGGTCTCCTTCCTCATCGGGTGCAGCTTCACGTTCGAGGACGCGCTGCGCGAGGCGGGCGTCCCCGTCCGGCACATCGAGCAGAGCACCAACGTCCCGATGTACCGGACGAACCGGATGTGCCGCCGCGCCGGCGAGTTCGGCGGCCCGCTGGTGGTGTCGATGCGGCCCGTCCCCGCCGCGCAGGTCGCCGACGCGGTCCGCGTCACCGCCCGGTACCCGTCCGTGCACGGCGCTCCCGTGCACGTCGGCGACCCCGTCGAGCTGGGCATCGCCGACCTGGACGAGCCGGACTTCGGCGACCCCGTCGAGGTCCGGGTGGACGAGATCCCGGTGTTCTGGGCGTGCGGGGTGACGCCGCAGGCGGCGGTCATGGCGTCCCGCCCGAAGCTGGCGATCGGCCACGCGCCCGGGCACATGGCGATCACCGACGCGCGCGACTCCCGGTACCTCGTGCCCTGAGTCCGGCATAGGCTTCGTCCATGCCCGAGATCGTCGCCCCCGGCGACCGGCTCGGCGAGCGCTACGTCCTGGAGGCGCCGCTGGGCGCCGGCGGGATGGCCACCGTCTGGCGCGCCACCGACCTCGTCCTGGACCGCGCCGTCGCGGTCAAGGTCCCGGCGGACGGCTGGCCGGAGGAGCTCGGCCGCCGGCTCCGCCAGGAGGCCAAGGCCGCCGCCGGCCTCGCCCACCCGAGCATCACCGGCGTGTACGACTACGGCGAGGACGACGTCACCCCGCGGACGGGCCGGTTCGCGCAGCGGCGCCGCGTCCCGTATGTGGTGATGGAGCTGCTGGACGGGGAGACCCTGGCGGCGCGGCTCGCGCGCGGCCCGATGCCCTGGCGGGAGGCGGCGGGCGTGTGCGCCCGGATCGCCGACGCGCTGGCCGCCGCGCACGCCGCCGGGGTCGTGCACCGCGACATCAAGCCGGCGAACGTGTTCCTGACGCCGGTCGGGGTGAAGGTCCTCGACTTCGGCATCGCGTTCACCGGGACGTCCGGCGGGCCCCTCCTCGGCACCCCCGCCTACGTCGCTCCCGAGCTGCTCACGGGCGCGGAGCCCGGGCCGGCCGCCGACGTCTTCTCGCTCGGCGTCGTGCTGAACCAGGCGCTGACCGGCGACGCGCCCTCAGCCGTCCTCGGCACGCCGCCGGACGGCGTCCCCGCCGAGGTCACGGAGCTGTGCCGCCGCTGCCTGGACGAGGACCCCGAGGCCCGCCCGGCGGCGCCGGAGGCCGCGCGGGTCCTCGCGGACGCGGCCGGCGTCCAGCTCGCCCCCTTCCCGCAGTCCACGCCGGAGCCGGCGCCCCCGCCGGACGAGGAGCACCCGCCGACCCGCGTGCTGGACGAGCCGCCGCCCGACGGGCCGACGCCCGGCGCATCCCCGGCCGCACCCCTGGCCGAGGGCGCGTCCCGCCCGCCGGGCCGCAAGCCGCTGATCATCGCCGGGGCGGGGATCGGCGCGGCGGGGCTGGCGGCCCTGCTCATCGGCCTGCTGACGCCGGGCTCGTCCCGGTCCTCGGACGGGCCGGGCCGTCCGCCGGCGCCGTCGCCGTCGCGGACCACCGCGGCGGTCACCGCGTGCTCGGTGGCGTACCGGATCGACGGGTCGTGGCCGCAGGGCTTCCAGGCGACGGTGCGGATCACCAACCTCGGGACGGCCGCGATCGACGGCTGGCGGCTGGCGTTCGACTTCCCCGACGGCCAGTCGATCACGCAGGTGTGGAACGCCGGGCAGCAGCAGGACGGCACCTCGGTGACCGTCACCGCGGCGGACTGGAACCGGTCGATCCCGCCGGGCGGGACGGTCGAGTTCGGGTTCCTCGGCAAGCGGGACGCGGGCGACGGGCGGCCGTCCAGGTTCACCCTGAACGGCGGGGAGTGCCGCTAGCCCCGGCCGTGAGTGGGAGCGCTCCCAGAAAGTTCTCGCAGTTCAACACCCGTTTTCGGTGGTGAATGCCGTTCGGCCTATTGTGCGGCGGCTCACCCAGGGCTTAGCATCCCCGTCAATCGAAGCGCTTCGACACCCTCATCGATCCGACCACCCCCGGTCCCACCCCCGCGAAGGATCCCCCATGTTCAAGGCAGGCAGGAGCGCGGCGCTGCTCGCCGCCCTCGCCGCCGCGGCCCTGTCGCTTTCCGCCTGTGGCGGCGACGGCGGCGACTCCGGCGGCAAGGTGCTCAAGCTCTGGCACTACGAGGCCCCCGACAGCGCCATGGGCGCGGCGTGGAACGAGGCGATCAAGGAGTTCGAGGCCGCCCATCCCGGCGTGAAGGTGAAGTTCGAGGAGAAGGGCTTCGAGCAGATCCAGAAGACCGCGCCGATGGTCCTCAACTCCAAGGACGCCCCCGACGTCCTGGAGTACAACAAGGGCAACGCGACCGCCGGGATGCTCTCCAAGCAGGGCCTCCTCCAGGACCTCACCCCCGAGGTCACCAAGCGCGGCTGGGACAAGCTGATCAGCCCCGGCGTCCAGGTCACCGCCAAGTACGACGCCAAGGGCACCATGGGCGGCGACAAATGGTACGGCGTGCCCAACTACGGCGAGTACCTGCAGGTCTACTACAACAAGGACCTGTTCAAGAAGAACGGCGTCGCGATCCCGACGACGTTCGCCGAGCTGACCGCCGCGATGGACAAGTTCGTCGCCAAGGGCGTCACGCCGCTGACCAACGCCGGCGCCGAGTACATGGCGCAGCAGTTCGTCTACCAGCTCGCCCTCGACAAGGCGCCCGACCGGTCCTGGGTGGACGCCTACCAGCGCTACACCGCCAAGCCGGACTTCAAGGACGCCGCCTGGACGGCCGGCGCCGCCACGTTCGCCGACTGGGTGAAGAAGGGCTACATCGCCAAGAACTCGGTGAGCCAGAAGGCCGAGGACGCGGGCGTCGCCTTCATGAGCGGCAAGTTCCCGATGATGTTCTCCGGGTCCTGGTGGTTCGGCCGGGTCGCCAAGGAGGCCAAGTTCGACTGGGAGACCTCCGTCTGGCCCGGCGCGAAGATGACGCTCGGCTCCAGCGGCAACCTGTGGGTCGTCCCGAAGGGCTCGAAGAACAAGCAGCTCGCCTACGACTTCATCGACATCACGATGAAGAAGAAGGTCCAGAACATGCTCGGCAACCTCGGCGGCATCCCCGTCGCGGCCGACCCGTCGGCGATCACCGACCCGAAGGTCAAGAAGCTCACCGACGACTTCACCACGCTGGCGCAGAACAACCAGCTCGCCTACTACCCCGACTGGCCGGTCGCCGGCTTCTACGACGCCTGGGTCGCGCAGGGCCAGAAGATCATGAACGGCACCGCGCCCGGTGACGCGCTCGGCGCGCTGCAGAAGACCTACGACTCCGGCCTGCCCAAGTGACCACGCGCCATGAGGCCCGGAAGGGGCGCGGCGCCGCCGCCGCGCCCCGGCCGGGCGGCCGGGGGTGGGCGCGCGAGCAGCTCGCCTACCTGCCGTACCTGATCCCCGGGCTGCTGCTGTTCGCCGCCGTCATCGGCGTGCCGTTCCTGATGAACGTCGGGACGAGCTTCACCGACTGGTCCGGCGTCGGCAGCCCGTCCTGGGCCGGCCTCGACAACTACCGGGAGCTCGTGAAGGACGGGGAGTTCTGGGCCTCGTTCCGGCACAACGTCCTGGTCATCATCGGGATGGCGATCGTCCCGACGGCGATCGGGCTGGTGCTGGCGGCGGCCCTCACCGACCTGATCGACCGGCACTTCGGGCCGCGCGCCGCGGCGATCCTGCGGGCCTGCCTGTACCTGCCGCAGGTGCTGCCGGTCGTCATCGCCGGCGTCGTGTGGAGCTGGCTGCTCGCGCCGGACAACGGCGCGGTGAACACCCTGCTGAAGGACGTCGGGCTCGGGTCGCTCGCGCACGACTGGCTCGGCGACCCGTCCACCGCGCTGTGGTCCGTCCTCGGCGTCATGGTGTGGATGCAGATCGGCTTCCCGCTCGTGGTCTTCATGTCGGGGCTGCAGCGCGTCGACCCGTCGCTGTACGAGGCCGCCGAGATCGACGGCGCCACGTGGGCCCGGCGGTTCCGGCACATCACGATCCCGCAGATCCGACCGGAGATCTTCGTCGTGCTGCTGTGGACGACGATCGCCGCGCTCAAGGCGTTCCCGCAGATCTTCGTGCTGACGAAGGGCGGTCCGGGCGGTGCCACGAACGTCCCGTCGTACTACTCCTACGTCAACTTCTTCGAGAAGTCCGACGTCGGCTACGGCTCGGCGATCGCGACCGTGCTGACGCTCGTCATCGTCGCGCTCACCGTCGTCTTCCTGCGGCTGCAAGGACGTGACCTGGGGGAGGAGCGATGACCGTGACGATGACCGAGCCGGCCGCGCCGGCGCGCGACCGGCAGGGCGCCCCGCGCCGGAGGCGCCGCCGCGGCCCGTCCGCCTACGCGGTGCTCGTCGCGCTCGTCGCGCTGGCCGGGATCATGCTGATCCCGTTCCTGGTCGTGGTGTTCAACGCGCTGAAGACCCCGCAGGAGTACACCTCCAAGGGGCCGCTCGCGCCGCCGTCCGGCCTGAATCTCGACGCGATCCGCGACTTCTGGGACCGGGTCGACTTCGGGCACGTGCTGTTCAACAGCGTGCTGATCAGCGGCTCTGTCGCGGTGCTGGCCGTCCTGCTGTCGGTGTTCAACGCCTACGCGCTCGGCATCGGCCGCATCAAGGGCCGCATCTGGCTGCTCGCGCTGCTCCTGCTGGCCAACACGCTGCCGCAGGAGGCGCTCGTCTACCCGCTGTACCACCTGGCGAAGCAGTTCGGGATCTACGACACCCGGCTCAGCGTGATCATCGTGTTCACGGTGGTGCAGAGCGCGTTCGGCACCTACCTGCTGTCGTCGGTGATGTCGGCGTTCCCGCGCCCGCTGCTGGAGGCGGCCCGGATCGACGGCGCGAACCGCTGGCAGGTCCTGTGGCGGGTGGTCGTCCCGGTCGTCCGGCCGACGCTGAGCGTGCTGCTCGTCTTCTTCTTCGTGTGGACGTGGAACGAGTTCCTCATCCCCATGGTCTTCCTCATCTCCAACGAGAACCAGACGGTCTCCGTCGCGCTCGGCGTGCTGCAGGGGCAGCGCCTCATGGACGCCACCATGTCCAGCGCCGCCGCGCTCCTCGGCCTCCTCCCGACCGTCGTGTTCTTCCTCATCTTCCAGCGCACCCTGTCGCGCGGACTCACCGCAGGAGCCATTAAGTAATGAAGTTCAGTGACGGCTACTGGATGATGCGCGAGGGTGTGCACGCCGTTCATCCGGTGGAGGTCCTCGACGTCGCGGAAGGGCCCGGCTCGTTCTCGGTGCAGGCGCCCGTGCAGCGGATCCGGCACCGGGGCGACCTGCTCAAGGGCCCGGTGGTGACGGTGGACTGCGCGTCGCCCATGCCGGACGTCATCGGCGTCACCATCACCCATTTCGCGGGGGAGAAGGCCCGCGGGCCGCGGTTCGAGCTGGCCGCCGATCCCACCGGGGACGTCCGGGTGGACGACCACGCGGCGGAACTGACGTCCGGGGCGCTGACCGTGCGGGTCCGGCGCGGCGGGGAGTGGGGCGTCGACTTCCTCGCGGGCGGGCGGCGCCTGACCGGGACGGCGCCGAAGGCGACGGCGGTCATCGACACCGACGACGGCGGGCACTACGTGCGGGAACAGCTCGATCTCGGCGTCGACCACTTCGTGTACGGGCTCGGCGAACGGTTCGGGCCGCTGGTGAAGAACGGCCAGTCCGTCGACATCTGGAACGCCGACGGCGGCACCGCCAGCGAGCAGGCGTACAAGAACGTGCCGTTCTACCTGACGAACGCGGGTTACGGCGTGTTCGTCGACCATCCCGGGCACGTCTCGTTCGAGGTCGCCTCCGAGGCCGTCGCGCGGACGCAGTTCAGCGTCGAGGGCCAGTCGATGCGGTACTTCGTCATCTACGGGCCGTCGCCGCGGGAGATCCTGCGCAAGTACACGGCGCTGACCGGGCGGCCGGCGCGGCTGCCGGACTGGTCGTTCGGCCTGTGGCTGTCCACCTCGTTCACCACCGACTACGACGAGGCGACCGTCTCCTCGTTCATCGACGGGATGGCCGAGCGGGACCTGCCGCTCAGCGTGTTCCATTTCGACTGCTTCTGGATGCGCGAGTTCCAGTGGTGCGACTTCGAATGGGACCCGCGCGTGTTCCCGGACCCGGCGGGAATGCTGCGCCGGCTCAAGGAGCGCGGGCTGCGGATCTGCGTCTGGATCAATCCGTACATCGGGCAGCGCTCGCCGCTGTTCGCCGAGGGGCGGGCACGCGGCTACCTGCTGACCAGGCCGGACGGCGACGTCTGGCAGTGGGACAAGTGGCAGCCCGGCCTCGCGGTGGTCGACTTCACCAACCCCGAGGCCCGGGAGTGGTACGCGGCGAAGCTGGAGGCGCTCATGGACATGGGCGTCGACTGCTTCAAGACCGATTTCGGCGAGCGCATCCCGACCGACGTCGTCTACCACGACGGCTCCGACCCGGAACGCGCGCACAACTATTACACCTACCTCTACAACCAGACCGTTTTCGAACTGCTGCGCAAGAAGCGCGGCGAGGGCGAGGCGGTGGTGTTCGCCCGGTCCGCGACGACCGGCGGGCAGCGTTTCCCGGTGCACTGGGGCGGCGACTGCGAATCGACGTTCGAGGCGATGGGGGAGAGCCTGCGCGGGGGCCTTTCCCTCGGCCTGTCGGGGTTCGGGTACTGGAGCCACGACATCGGCGGGTTCGAGGGGACGCCCGATCCGGCGCTGTTCAAGCGGTGGATCGCGTTCGGGATGCTGTCCTCGCACAGCCGGCTGCACGGCAGCCATTCGTACCGGGTGCCGTGGCTGTTCGACGAGGAGTCGGTGGACGTCCTCCGCGACTTCACGAAACTGAAGATGCGGCTGATGCCCTACCTTTCCGGGGCGGCGCGGCAGGCGTACGGCGAGGGCCTGCCGATGATGCGGGCGATGGTGCTGCAGTTCCCGGACGACCCGGCCTGCACGCACCTCGAACGCCAGTACATGCTCGGCGACGACCTGCTCGTCGCGCCCGTGTTCTCGGCGGACGGCGACATCTCCTACTACGTCCCGGACGGCGTGTGGACGCACTACCTCACGGGCGAGCGCGTGCACGGCGGCCGGTGGGTGCGGGAACGGCACGGGTTCGGCAGCGTGCCGCTGCTGGCCCGTCCCGGCGCGGTGATCCCCGAGGGCTCGGTGGACGACCGTCCCGACTACGACCACGCCGACGGCGTGACGCTGCGCGTCTACGAACCGGCCGACGGGACGACCGTGCTCACGCAGGTCGACGACACGTCCTTCACCACGGTGCGGAACGGCGCCACGCTGCGGGTCACCGGCGCGGGCGCCTGGAGCGTCCTCCTGGTGAACGCGCGCGTCGCGGCGGTGGAGGGAGGCGAGGCGTCGGAGCATCCGCAGGGGGTGCTGGTGAAGGCCGCCGGCGGCGAACTCGTCATCACCCTGGAAGAGGAGAACTGATGGGCTTCCCGGAGGGGTTCCTGTGGGGCGCGGCGACCGCGTCGTACCAGATCGAGGGCGCCGCCCGCGAGGACGGCCGCACGCCGTCCATCTGGGACACCTTCAGCCGCACGCCGGGCAAGGTGCTGAACGGCGACACCGGCGACGTCGCCACCGACCACTACCACCGCTGGAAAGAGGACGTCGCGTCGATGGCGCGGCTCGGGCTCGGCGCGTACCGGTTCTCCATCTCGTGGTCGCGCGTGCTGCCCGGGGGGAAGCCGAACCAGAAGGGCTTCGACTTCTACTCGCGGCTCGTTGACGAACTGCTCGAGAACGGCATCTCGCCCGTCGCGACCCTCTACCACTGGGACCTGCCGCAGGAGTTGGAGGACGCGGGCGGCTGGCCGGAGCGCGACACCGCCCGCCGCTTCGCCGACTACGCCGAACGCGTCGGCCGGGTCCTCGGCGACCGCGTCGCCACCTGGACCACGCTGAACGAGCCGTGGTGCTCGGCGTTCCTCGGCTACGCCGCGGGCGTCCACGCGCCGGGCCGCACCGATCCGGCGGACGCGCTCGCCGCCGCCCACCACCTGAACCTCGCGCACGGGCTGGCGGTGCGGGCGCTGCGCGGCGTCGTGTCGCCGTCCGCGCGGCACTCGGTCACGCTCAACCTGCACCACCTGCGCGGCGACGCCGAGGCCGTGCGGCGGGCCGACGCCGTCGCGAACCGGATCTTCCTCGACCCGATGCTCGGCCGCGGCTACCCCGCCGACCTGCTCGCCGACACCGCGGAGATCACCGACTGGGCGTTCGTCCGGGACGGCGACGCCGGCGTCATCGCCGCGCCGCTCGACGTCCTCGGCGTCAACTACTACTCGCCGACGCTCGTCCGCGTGTGGGACGGGACGTCGCCGCGCGCGTCCGACGACGGCCACAAGCAGGGCGCCGCGACCCCGTTCGTCGGCTGCGAGGGCCTGGACTTCGTGCGGCAGCCCGGCCCGTACACGGCGATGGGCTGGCCGATCGACGCCTCCGGTCTGGAGGAGCTGCTGCTGCGGCTGCACCGCGAGTACCCGGACGTGCCGCTGATGATCACCGAGAACGGCGCCGCGTTCGAGGACGAGGTCGTGGACGGCCGGGTGCGCGACGAGCGCCGCGTCGCCTACCTGCGCGACCACGTCGCCGCCGCCGAGCGCGCCTGCGCCGCGGGCGTGGACCTGCGCGGATACTTCGCCTGGTCGCTGCTCGACAACTTCGAGTGGGCCTACGGGTACGACCGGCGCTTCGGGCTGATCCACGTCGACTACGGCACGGGCGAGCGAACCTGGAAGGACAGTGCGTTCTGGTACCGCGACGCGATCCGCGCATCGCTAGCATCGGACGCAAAATGAACCGCTCGACGACGGGACGGTCCGTGGTCAAGATCACCGACGTGGCGCGGCACGCCGGGGTGTCCCCGAGCACGGTGTCCTACGTGCTGAGCGGCAAGCGCACGATCTCCGAGGAGACCCGGCGGCGCGTCCGCGACAGCATCCGCGAGCTCGGCTACCGCCCGCACGCCGGCGCCCGCGCGCTGGCGAGCAGCCGCTCCAACGTCCTCGCCCTGATGATCCCGCTGCGCTCCGGCATCGCGGTGCCCGTCGTCATGCAGTTCGCGATGTCGGTGGTGACCGCCGCGCGGCGGCACGACCACGACGTCCTGCTGCTGACCCAGGAGGAGGGCGAGGACGGCCTGAGCCGCGTGGCCGACAGCGCGCTCGTGGACGCGCTCATCGTGATGGACGTCCAGATGGAGGACCCGCGGCTGCCGCTGCTGCGCTCCCTGGACCGGCCGAGCGTGCTCATCGGCTTCCCCGCCGACGCCGGCGACCTGACCTGTATCGACCTGGACTTCCACGCGGCCGGCGCGGTCTGCGTGGAGCATCTGGCCGGGCTCGGGCACCGCGAGGTCGCGCTGATCGGCTCGCCGCCCGAGGTGTACGCGCGGCGGACCGGGTTCGCGCAGCGGGTCGCCGACGGGTTCGGTGCGGCCGTCCGCGAGCACGGGCTCGCCGGCGGCGTCCACCCGTGCGAGGCGACCCCGGAGGCGGCCCGCGCGCTGGTCGCCCGGCTGCTCGCCGAACGCCCCGGGCTGACCGGGATCCTCGTCCACAACGAGCCGGTCGTCGACACGGTCGTGCGGGCGCTGCGCGCGCACGGCCGCGCCGTCCCGCGGGACGTGTCGGTCGTGGCGATCTGCCCGGACGAGATGGCCGAGCACGCCGAGCCGCCGCTGTCGTCCGTCGCGATCCCCGCCCAGGAGGTGGGCGGGCGCGCCGTCGAGCTGCTGATGGGCAAGCTCGGCGGCGAGGCCGTCCCGGCCGCGACGCTGCTGCCGCCGGCCCTGACCCCGCGCGCGAGTTCCGCCCCGGCACCGCGCTGACCCTCCCGCCCCGCCGGACCTGAAGGAGGCATGCCCCGGGCCCGCGCGGCCCGATCGTCGAAGCGCTTCGACAACCGTACTCGGGGGACGAGCCACAGAGGAGAACAGGTGCACACCACCCGCCCCACCCCCCGTTTCCCCGGCCGTCGCCGCCGGGCCCTGTCGCTGGCCGTGGCCGCCGTGATCGCGGCGCCCGCCGCGTGGACGGCGGTCCCCGCCGCCTCGGCCGCCGAGACCTACCCGTTCCGCGATCCGCGGCTGTCCGTCGACGCCCGCGTCAAGGACCTGCTCGGACGGCTCACGACCGACGAGAAGATCTCCCTGCTCCACCAGTACGAGCCGGCGATCCCGCGCCTCGGGATCAAGCGGTTCAAGACCGGGACCGAGGCGCTGCACGGCGTCGCCTGGTCCACCGACGTCAACGCGTCCGGCGCCGTCCGGACCGCCAGGGGCACGGTGTTCCCGCAGTCCGTCGGCCTCGGCGCGACGTGGGACCCGGCGCTGCTCAAGCAGATCGGATCCGCCGTCGGCGACGAGGCCCGCGGCTACAACACCATCGACCCGGACGTGTGGGGCCTGCAGCTGTGGGCGCCCGTCGTCAACCTGCTGCGCGACCCGCGCTGGGGACGCAACGAGGAGGGCTACTCCGAGGACCCGCTGCTCACCGGCCTGCTCGCCACCGCCTACGGCAAGGGCATGCAGGGCGACGACCCCGACCACCTCAAGGCCGCCCCCGTCCTCAAGCACTACCTCGCCTACAACAACGAGATCCGCCGCGACCAGACGTCGTCCAGCGTGCGGCCCCGCGTGCTGAAGGAGTACGACGAGGTCCCGTTCCGGCTGCCGCTGACGCAGGACGCCGCGACCGGCCTGATGACCTCCTACAACCTGGTCAACGGACGTCCCGCGACCGCGTCGCCGCTGGTGAACGACGCCCGGAAATGGAGCGGCAGGACCCTGCTCAACGTCACCGACGCGGGCGCGCCCAACAACCTCGTCGGCTCCGAGCAGTACTACCCGGACCTGCCCGCGGGCGACGCCGCCGCCATCAAGGCGGGCGTCGACAGCTTCACCACCGACGACACCAACTCGTCCATCACCGTCGACGCGGTGAAGACGGCGCTGTCCAAGGGCCTGCTCAGCGAGGCCGACCTCGACCGCGCCGTGGGCGACGTCCTCAGCGTCCGCGTGCGGCTCGGCGAGTTCGACCCGGGCGGCGGCGAGTACGGGAAGATCACCAAGGACGTCATCGACAGCCCCGCCCACCGCGCCCTCGAAC
The DNA here is from genome assembly GCF_014706005.1 of Actinomadura sp. RB99. Lineage (NCBI taxonomy): Bacteria > Bacillati > Actinomycetota > Actinomycetes > Streptosporangiales > Thermomonosporaceae > Actinomadura > Actinomadura sp. RB99. The sequence continues at coordinate 18,476 of NZ_JABMCA010000078.1, forward strand.
GCAAGGCCGCGACCGAGCAGATGGTGCTGCTGAAGAACCAGGGCGGCGCGCTGCCCCTCGCGTCCGGCAAGAAGGTCGCCGTCGTCGGCCCCCTGTCGAACACCCTCTACACCGACTGGTACTCGGGCTCGCTGCCGTACGGCGTGACGCCGCTGGACGGCATCAAGGCGAAGGCCGGCGCGGGCAACGTCGCGTCCAGCGAGGGCGTCGACCGCATCGCCCTCAAGGACGTGAAGACGGGCAAGTACGTGGCGGGCGGGACGACCGCCGCCGGGGCCGTCCTCAAGACGGGCCCGGCCACCCCCGACGCCTCCACCCAGTTCGACGTGTTCGACTGGGGCCAGGGCATCGTCACGCTGCGCAGCGCCGCCAACGGCAAGACCGTCGGCATCCACTCCGGCAACACGTTCGCCAACGACCAGGACCAGCCGAACGGCTGGTTCGTCCAGCAGATGTTCAAGCTGGAGAAGCAGGGCGACGGCGGCTACCTCCTGCGCTACGCGGGCTACGAGAAGGCGTACGACTGGGCCGACCCCACCAAGGTCTACGTGAAGGTCCAGGACGACGGCACGCTCGTCCTCACCACCAAGGACGACGCCAGCACGTTCGCCAAGGACGTCGTCGGCAGCGGCGTCGACTCCGCCGTCAAGGCCGCGGCCGGCGCGGACACCGCCGTCGTCGTGGTCGGCAGCATGCCGTTCATCAACGGCCGCGAGGACCACGACCGCACCACCATGGCCCTCGCCGAAGGCCAGGAGGAGCTGATCAAGGCCGTCCGGAAGGCCAACCCGAACACGGTCGTCGTCGTGGAGAACAGCTACCCGACGACCCTCACCTGGGAGCAGGCGAACGTCCCGGCGATCCTGTGGACGAGCCACGCGGGCGCCGAGACCGGCAACGCCCTCGCGTCCGTCCTGTTCGGCGACGAGAGCCCGTCCGGGAAGCTGCCCCAGACCTGGTACCGCTCCGAGAGCGACCTGCCCGACATCCTCGACTACGACATCATCAAGTCCGACCGCACGTACCTCTACTACAAGGGCAAGCCGCTCTACCCGTTCGGCTACGGCCTCACCTACACGACGTTCCGGTACGGCGAGCCGAAGCTCAGCGGCCGCTCGCTGTCGGGCGGCAAGACGCTGACCGTCACCGTCCCGGTCACCAACACCGGCAAGCGGGCGGCGGACGAGGTCGTCCAGCTCTACACGCACCAGCGGACGTCCCGCGTGAAGCAGCCCGTCGAGCAACTGCGCGCCTTCCAGAAGGTGCACGTCGCGCCGGGCCGGACCGCCTCGGTGACGCTCCGCGTCAAGGCGTCGGACCTCGCGACCTGGGACGTCACCCGCAACAGGTGGACGCTGGAGACCTCGAAGCAGGACGTCCTCATCGGCTCCTCGTCGACCGACATCCGGCAGCGCGCCACCGTCGACGTCCACGGCGAGCGCGTCCCCGCCCGCGACCTCACCCGGCCGACCCGCGCCGCCGACTTCGACGACCAGAACGCCGTCCAGCTCGTCGACGAGTCCAAGGCGGCCGGCGACGCGGTCGCCGGCGCCGCGAACGCGTGGATCTCGTTCAAGGACTCCGCCCTGAAGAACGGCACCCTCACCCTCCGCGCGGCCAAGGAGACCGCCGGGAACACCACCGTCCAGGCCCGCCTCGACAGTCCGACCGGCCCGGTGGCCGCGACCTTCACCATCCCGTCCACCGGCGACAGGTACGCCTACAAGGACGTGACGGCCGCCCTGCGCGCCACCGGCCGCCACGACCTCTACCTCGTCTTCGCCGGCGAGGCCCGCCTCAGCACTCTCACCCTCCGCTGACGCGAGGGCCCCGTCCCGGCGAGCACCGGGGCGGGGCCCGTCCGGGGGCTTGCCAAGCGACGGTTAATGCGATTAACTTTTGGCTAATCGCATTAACCGTTCTGAGGAGAGTGGCATGGCCTCCATCGCCGTCGCGTCGCGCAAGAAGCTGCTGAGCGTCCCCGCGGTCGCCGGGGCCGGGTTCCTGGTCTCGTGGGCCGCTGGGCTGGCGGTCCCGGTGCCGTCGCCCGGGTTCGGGGCGAGCGGGAGCGCGATCGTCCGCGACTACGCCGGGCACGGCGGCGCGGCGGCCGTGCAGTTCCTGCTCACCGAGGGGCTTCCCGCGGCGGCGCTCGCGCTCGTCCCCCTCGCGCTCGGGCGGGCGGCCCGGTGGTCGCGCGCCGGGCGGATCGCGGCGGGCGCCGGGCTGGTGGCCGCGGCCATCTCGCTGGCGCAGTTCGCGATCGGGCTGGCGCTGGTCGCCACGTCCACGCCCGGAACCGCGCACGCGCTGCTGGAAGCGCTCAACCGCGCGGACGGCGTCAAGATGTTCTTCCTCGCGGCCGTCGGCGCCGCGGGTGCGGTCGCCGGGGTGCTCCCGCGCTGGCTGAACTACGCGGGCTTCGCGCTCGCCGCCGCCATCGCCGGCTCCGGCATCGGTTACGCGCTGCTGCTCACCGGCGTCGCTACGCTGGCCTACGTGTCGCTGCCCCTGCTGATCCTCTTCGTCACCGGCTCCGGTCTCGCCCTCGCCCGGAAGACCGGGTAGGGCGTGCCGCGCGTGGGCCTGACCCCGGAGCGGGTCGTGCGGGTCGCCGCGGACGTCGCCGACGAGACGGGCCTCGATCGGCTCACCCTCGCGGCCGTCGCCAAGCGGTGCGGGGTGTCGCTCCCCGGCCTGTACAAGCACGTCGACGGCCTGGACGCGGTCAAGCGCGGCATCGCGATGCTGGCCGTGGAGGAGATGACGGCGCGGCTCGCGGCCGCCGTCGCGGGCGTGACCGGGCGCGAGGCGCTCGCGGAGCTGTCGACCGCCTACCGCGCCTACGCCGCCGCGCATCCCGGGCGGTACGCCGCGAGCGTCCGGGCGCCGGCGCCCGGCGACGCGGAGCACGAGGCGGTCTCCGACCGGGCGATCGCCGTCATCGCGTCCGCGTTCCGGGGCTACCGGCTCGAGGGCGGCGACCTGGTCCACGCGATCCGCATGTGGCGGATCGCCTGCCACGGGTTCGCGTCGCTGGAGCGCGACGCGGCCTTCGGCCTGCCGGAGTCCCTGGACGAGACCTTCACCCGCCTGATCGACGCCCTGGACGCGTCCTTCCGCTGAGGTGCGGCGCGCTCACCGCGAGGTGGCGGGGCGCAGGTGGGGAGGGAGGGTGTCGGGGCGGCGCAGGTGGTGGGCGACGTCGCCGACGAGCTCCAGGGTGATGCGGCGCTCGGCGAAGCGCCAGCGGGCGTCGTGCAGCTCGAAGCGGTCGTCGTAGCGGCCGGCGCAGATCGCCTGGAAGGGCAGCTCCGGCGTCGCCTGCATCACGGTGAAGTACGACTTCGCGGTGGCCGTGGCGCGGTCCAGCTCGATGGCGACGTTGGTCGTGACGTGCTTGGTCCGCGGCGTGCCGTCGTCGTAGAGGATGATCGTCTTCTCGAACATCCGCGCCACCGCGTCCCCGGTCAGGGTGGCGCCGCTGCTGACGAAGTCCCCGTGCGCGAACAGCGCGCCCACCGCGGCGAAGTCGCCGCCGTCGACGGCCTCGGCGTAGGCGAAGATCAGGTTCCGGACGGCCTGGTCGGCCGGGAGGGCGTCGGACATGCGGGAACTCCTGACGTGGGGACGAGCGGCCATTCAAGCCGCGGCGCGCCGGGCCCTGTGGAGCGGTCCCGCTCGGCGGGACTCAGGAGCAGGCGCGCACGTGCAGGTCGTGGACCTCGGCCTCCAGCGCGGGGACGGGCCCGTCGACCCGGATGCCGGGCACCACGTCCTGGACCGGGATCGCGCTGACCGGCGACGGCGGGACCCCCAGCGCGGCGCGCCACGCGCCCACCTGCGCGGACGAGTGGACGTAGACGATGCGGCCGAGGCCGACCCAGCCGTGCGCGGCCGAGCACATCGGGCAGTGCTCCCCGGAGGTGTAGACGACGGCGCCGGCGCGCTCCTCCGGCGCCATGTGCGCGGCGGCCCAGCGCGCGACCTCGAACTCGGGGTGCCGGGTCTGGTCGCCGCCGGCGGTGCGGTTGCGGTCCTCGAACAGCACCTCGCCGGACGCCGACACCAGCACGGTGCCGAACGGCTCGTCCCCGTCGGCCAGCGCCTCGGCGGCCAGCTCGACGGCGCGGCGCAGATGGACCAGCTCTTCTTCGGTCGGTTCGTAGGCCATTAAATCCTCGTCTCGGGTCCGGTGCGTCCCTAATGATCATAAGGTGGGGGCATGAACGAGGAGCTCGCCCCTCCCGGCGTGGACACCCGCACCGCGAGCCCCGCGCGGATCTACGACGTCTTCCTCGGCGGCAAGGACAACTTCGCCGTCGACCGCGCGGCCGCGAAGGTCGCCACCGACGCCGGCCCCGACATCCCGCAGGCCGCGCGGGAGAACCGGGCGTTCCTCGGCCGCGCCGTGCGGTTCGCGATCGAGTCGGGCGTGCGGCAGTTCGTCGACATCGGCACCGGGCTGCCGACGCAGGGGAACGTGCACGAGGTCGCGCAGGCGCTGGATCCGTCGGCGCGCGTCGTCTACGTCGACAACGACCCGATCGTCCTCGTGCACGCGCGGGCGCTGCTGCCGGCGTCCGCGACCACCGCGGTGATCCGCGGGGACGTCCGCGAACCCGCCGGGATCCTGGGGAACGCGAGGCTGCGCGAGCTGATCGACTTCGACCGCCCGGTGGCGGTGCTGATGCTCGCCGTGCTGCACTTCGCCGAGGACGAGCAGGCGCGGGCGGCCATCGCCGCGTTCCGCGACGTCATGGCCCCGGGCAGCCTGCTCGCCCTCTCGCACAGCACCACCGAGGGCCAGCCGGAGCGCGGCAGGCAGGCCGTCGGCGCGTGGCGCGACGCCACGGCACGGCTCCGCAGCCGCGACCGCGCCGAGGTGGAGGCCCTGTTCGACGGGTTCGAGCTGGTGGAACCGGGCGTGGTGTGGGTGCCGCAGTGGCGGCCCGACGGCGGCGGCGAGGGCACCCGCTGGATGTACGCCGGCGTCGCGCGCCGCTGAGCCGCGCCGCTGAGCCTCGCCGGCGGGCTACGCCGACTCGCGCAGGACGAGGTGCGGGCGCATGATGACCACCGGGTCCGCGACGGCCTCGCCGCGGATCCGCGACACCAGCAGCCGCGCCATCGCCACGCCCATCTCCTCCGGCGACTGGTGCACGCTGCTGAGCGGCGGGTCGGCCAGCGGCGCCGCCGCGGAGTCGTCGAAGCCGATCACCGCGACGTCGTCGGGGACGCGGCGGCCGAGCCGGCGCAGCACCCGCAGCGTGCCGAGCGCCATCGGGTCGCTCGCGGCGAACACCGCGTCCACCGCGGGCTCGCCGGCCAGCAGCCGCTCCGCGGCGCTGATGCCGGTGGCCTCGCCGAAGTCGCCGAACGCGACGTACTCCGGCAACCCCGCCTCGCCGAGCGCCTCCCGGTAGCCGGCGAGCCGGTCGATGCCCACCCCCATGTCCTGCGGGCCGGCGATCGTCGCGATGCGCCGCCGCCCGCCGGCGATGAGGTGCGCGACGGCCTCGCGCGCGCCGAGCCGGTTGTCGACGTCGACGTAGCTGACCGGCGACAGCCCCGGCGGGCGGCCGCCGAGCACCGTCGGCACCCCGTTGGCCTCCAGCTTCGCGGGCAGCGGGTCCTCGGCGTGCAGCGAGGTGAGCAGCACCCCGTCCACGTGCTGGGTGGTCAGGTAGTGCTCGAGGCGCGCGTACTCGGCGGGGGAGCGGGCGAGCGCGAGCAGCAGCTGCAGCCCGGTGTCGCCGAGGCCGTTGCTGATCCCGCGGATGATCCCGGCGAAGTACGGCTCGCCGAACAGCCGCTGGTCGGACTCCGCGACCACCAGCGCGACGGTGTCGGTGCGCCGGGTGACCAGCGTGCGGGCCGCCCGGTTCGGCACGTACCCGAGCTCGTCGATCGCCTTCAGCACCGCCTGCCGGGCCCGCTCGCTGACCCGCGGCGACCCGTTGACCACCCGGGACACCGTGCCGCGGCCGACGCCGGCGCGCGCCGCGACCTCTTCCAGGGTCGGGCGCGTGCCCCTCTGTGTCATCAGGCCCCCTCCGTCGTTCCTGCGGCGTCGTCGCCGTCCCGCCGGGCCGGCGGCCACCGGGCGCCCGCCCGGCGGACGGCGGCACCGCCCGCCCGGGCGGGCGGTGCCGGCCCCCGCGACCGTCAGCCGCCCCCGGGCAGGCCGCCCCGCCGGATCACGTCCGAGTACCAGCGCGCGCTGTCCTTGGGCGTCCGGCGCTGCGTCGCATAGTCCACGTGAACCAGCCCGAAGCGCTTGGAGTAGCCCCAAGCCCATTCGAAATTATCCAGCAGCGACCATGTGAAATAGCCCGCGAGCGGTACCCCGTCGGCGATGGCGGCGTGGCACGCGCGCAGGTGCGCGTCGATGTAGGCGATGCGCCCCGCGTCGTGGACCGTGCCATCGCCGTCCGGCGTCTCGTCGTAGCCCGCGCCGTTCTCGGTGATGTACAGCGGGACGGCCGGGTACTCCCGGTGCACCCGGGTCAGCACCTCGTGCAGCCCGCCCTCGTCGATCTCCCAGCCCATCCCGGTCGTCGGCCGCCCCGCCGAGACGAACCGGACGTGCTCGCTGCCCACCCACGGCGAGTGCACGGCGAACGGCCCCGACGCCGTCTGCGCCGCCTCCCCGGGCGTCCCCGCGACCGTGTGCCGCGTGTAGTAGTTGATGCCGAGCTGGTCGATCGGCTGGTTGATGACGGCGAGGTCCGCCGCGCCGGGCTCGAAACCGTGCCGGGCCGTGTCGGCCAGCACGTCCTCGGGGTAGCGGCCGAGCAGCAGCGGGTCGAGGAACAACCGGTTCTGCATGCCGTCGATGCGGCGCGCCGCGTCCACGTCGGCGGGGTCGTCCGTCGCGGGGGAGACCGCGTACAGGTTGACGGCCGCGCCGAACAGGTTGCCGGGGTGGCGGGCCCGCATCGCCTGCACCGCCAGGCCGTGGCCCAGCATCAGGTGGTGCGCGGCCAGCAGGGACCCCGACGGGTCGAGCCGGCCGGGCGCGTGGTCCCCGGACGCGTAGCCGAGGAACGCCGCGCACCACGGCTCGTTCACCGTCGTCCAGTGCCGCACCCGGTCGCCGATGGCCTCGTGCACGAGCCCGGCGTAGTCGGCGAACCGGTGCGCGGTGTCCCGCTCGGGCCAGCCGCCCGCGTCCTCCAGCGGCTGCGGCAGGTCCCAGTGGTAGAGCGTCGGCCAGGGCTCGATCCCCGCCTCCAGCAGCGCGTCGACGAGGCGCCGGTAAAAGTCGAGCCCCCGCTCGTTGACGGCCCCGGCCCCGGCCGGCTGAACCCGGGGCCAGGAGATGGAGAACCGGTAGGAGGACAGCCCGAGGTCGCGCATCAGCGCGACGTCCTCGGGGTACCGGTGGTAGTGGTCCACGGCGACGTCCCCTGTGTCGCCGCCGAGGACCTTGCCGGGGGTGCGCGCGAAGGTGTCCCAGATCGACGGCCCGCGGCCGTCCTCGGCCGCGGCCCCCTCGATCTGGTAGGCGGCCGTGGCGGCGCCCCAGCGGAACCCGGTGGGGAACCGCGGGCCGGCGCCGCGGGCGCCGGCGTCGTCCTGAACGGCGCTGGATTCCAGAGAGGTCACGCCTTCACTGCACCTTCCATGATTCCGCCGATGATCTGGCGGCCGAACAGGATGAACACCACGAGCAGCGGCAGGACCGCCACGGTGGTGCCGGCGAACATGAGCGTGTAGTCGGAGAAGTGGGCGTTCGCCAGGTTGTTGATCGAGAGCTGCACCGTGGGGTTCTCGGGGCTGAGCGTCGCCAGCGGCCACATGAAGTCGTTCCAGGACTGCATGAACGTGAAGAGGCCGAGGACGCCCGCGGCGGGGCGCAGCGCGGGCAGCACGACCCGCCAGTAGATGCCGAACGTCGTGCAGCCGTCCACGCGGGCCGCCTCGATCAGCTCGTCAGGGACGGCCTGGTCGGCGTACTGCCGCATCATGAACACGCCGAACCCGGTGACGAGGAACGGGACGATCACCGCCTCCAGATGGTTCTGCCAGCCCAGCTTCACCATGATCATGTAGAGCGGGATGATGCCCATCTGCACCGGGATCATCATCGTCCCGACGATCGTCACCAGCAGCGCGTTCTTGCCGCGGAAGCGCAGCTTGGCGAACGCGAAGCCGGCCAGCGAGGCGAAGAACACGGTGGAGACGGTCACGCATGCCGAGACGATCGCGGAGTTCAGCAGGCCCTTGGCGAAGTAGGCGTCGGGGTTGTCGAACAGCCGGTGCACGTTGGTGCCGCCGTGCCCGCCGGGCAGCAGCGGCGGCGGGACGTCGGAGACCACGTCGTTGGTGCGGGTCGCCACCGCGATCATCCAGTAGATCGGGAAGACCGACAGGGCGAGCGCGACGATCAGCGTGAGGTAGGTCAGCGGGCTGGCGTTCCACAGGCCGTGGAGCCGGCGGGGACGGCCGCCGCCGCGCGCGTGCCGGGCGTCGCCGGGACCGGCCAGGAGCGTGGTCACTTGGTGCCTCCCGTGCGCCGCACGAACAGGAAGTTGATCAGCGAGAAGAGGATGATCATCACGAACAGGGCCCACGCGATCGTGGCGCCGTAGCCGTACCGGTCATGGCCGAAGGCGTTGTCGTACATGTACATCGTCAGCGTCTGGAACTGGTGCAGCGGGCCGCCGTCCATCTTGTTGGGCGTCCCCACGCTGAACAGGACCGGCTCGGTGAACAGCTGCAGCCCGCCGATGGTCGCGATGATCGTGGTGAAGATGATCGTGGGGCGCAGCATCGGCACGGTGATCTGCCAGAACTGCCGGATCCGGGACGCGCCGTCGATCGAGGCGGCCTCGTACAGGTCCTTCGGGATCGCCTGCATGGCGGCGAGGTAGATGAGCGCGTTGTAGCCCGTCCAGCGCCAGTCGACCATGGTGGCGATCGCCACCCAGGACCAGCCGCGGCTGGTGGACCAGCCGATCGGGTCGATGCCCACCAGCCCGAGCGCCCAGTTGATCATGCCCCAGTCGTGGTCGAACATCTGGGTGAACACGATGGCGACGGCGGCGGTCGAGGTGACCAGCGGCGCGACCATGCCGATGCGGAAGAGGGTCGGCACGCGCATCCGCCGGTTGAGCGCGTTGGCGATGAACAGCGCGATCAGCAGCTGCGGGATCGTCGACAGCACGAAGATGGCGAGCGTGTTGACCGTCGCGTGCCAGAAGTCGGGGTCGCCCCACAGGTACTTGTAGTTGTCGAAGCCGACCCACTTGCGGGTGCCCGAGGCGAGCTCCCAGTCGTGCAGCGACACCCACAGCGTGTAGACCAGCGGGAACGCGCCGAAGATCGCGAAGATGATGTAGAACGGCGAGATGAAGGCGTACGGCGCGCCCTTCACATCGAGCCGGGTCAACCGGGACCGCAGGGAGCGGGGGGCCGCCGGAGGGGCCTTCGCCGGGGGATGCTGGGGGCCGTTCCGGCTGGGGCGCAGTTCGGTGGCCATGGCCTTGCGCCTCCTTTCCGAGGACGGGACTTGGGCGGGGGAAGAGAACGGCGGCGGCGCCGTACGGGGAGGTGGGGCACGGCGCCGCCGCCGCGGCGGGGGGCGGCTACCTGGCGGCCTTCTTGGCCGCTTCGACGGCCTTGGACCAGGCCTCGTCCGGCTTGACCTTGCCCTGGCCGACCGAGATCAGCACGTTCTCGACGGCCGCCCGGACGTCCTCGTTCTTCGGGCCGAGGTGCACCGGCTTCACCGAGGCGACCAGGTCACCGAAGATCTTGCCGGCGGGGGCGTCGTTGAAGTAGGCGTTCTTGGAGCCGGCGACGGCCGGGTCCTGCTCGGCCTGCGGCGACGACGGGAAGGTGTTGGCGGCGGCGTACGCGCCGGTCTGCCCCTGCGGGGAGGTCAGGAACTCGGCGAGCGCGGCGGCCTGCTTCGGGTGCTTGGTCTGCTTGGGGACCGCGAGCCACGAGCCGCCCCAGTAGCCGGAGCCGCCGGGCGTGGTCGCCACGTCCCACTTGCCCTTGCCGGACGGGCCGGAGAACTGCTCGATGCCGCCGAGCATCCAGGACGGGCAGGGCACGGTGGCGAACGTGTCGCGCTTGAGGCCCGCCTGCCACGGCGGCGTGAAGATCGACATGTCGGAGGTGAGCTTGCTCTCCTCGAACTTCAGCGAGGTGTCGAACGCCTGCTTCACCGCCGGGTTGGTGTCGAAGACGAACTTGTCGTCCTTGTCGAAGAAGCTGTAGCCGGGGCCGGCGCCGGCGTTCTGCAGGACGGTGGCGCGGAAGACGGCGGTGGGGCCGTCGAGCCACTTGGTGCCGGACACCTTCTGCTGGAACTTCTGCCCGGTCTGCAGGAACGCGTCCCACGTCGGCCAGAGCTTGCCGACCTCCTCGCGGTCGGTGGGCAGGCCGGCCTTCTTGAACAGGTCGGTGCGGTAGCACATGGCGAGCGGGCCCACGTCGGTGCCGAGCCCGACGAGCTGCTTGCCGTCGGGGCTGACGCCCATCTGCCACTTCCAGGGGAGGAACTTGTCCTGGAGGGCCTTGCCGCCGTAGTCGAACAGGTTGAGGAACTTCGCCCGCTGCTGCATGTAGAGCGGGAGGATGCCCTCCTCCAGCATCACCACGTCTCCGGCGCCGCTGCCCGTGGCCATCCACTGCTGGATGCGCGGCTTGTAGGTGTCCAGGTCGGAGACCTTGCGCTGCTTGATGGTGACGCCGGGGTGGGACTGCTCGTACTGCTTGTACAGCTGGTCGTAGCCGACCTCGCCGAACACGTCGACGGTGAGCGTCACCGGCCCCGAGTCCGAGTCCTTCTTGTCGTCCCCGCCGCAGGCGGCCGCGAGACCGCCGGCGAGCAGGACCGCCATCGCCGTACCCAGTCCGCGCCGCATGATGGCCCTCATGGCGGACCCCTCTCAGGTTGTGTCTTCCATTGCGTGGGAGCGCTCCCACGAAGGAAAGACCGTGAGCCGCCTCACTGTCAATCCGCCGCAACACAACCGTTACAACGAGGACAGAACCGGCCGGGCCCCGGTCGGGGCCCGGCTCAGCCCTCCTGTACGGTGGACAGCCGCCGGCCGGCCGGGACGGGCGCCGTGGACCGCCGCACGACCAGTTCCGGGCGGAACAGCAGTTCGGTGCGGGGTGACCGCGCGCCCCGGATCTCGTCGAGCACCGTGCTGACCGCCGCCATCGACATCTCCCGCACGGCTTGGCGGATCGTGGTCAGCGGCGGGTCGAGGTAGGCGGTCAGCAGCGAGTCGTCCATGCCGGTCACCGACACGTCCTCGGGCACCCGCAGGCCGCGCGCCCGCGCCGCGCGGATCGCGCCGAGCGCCATGATGTCGTTGCCGCCGCAGATCGCCGTGCACCCGGCGTCCAGCAGCTTGGCCGCCGCGGCCTGCCCGCCCTCGACGGTGTACATCGTGTTGACGACCAGCGAGTCCACCTCGTCGGCCGGCAGCCCGGTGTGCGCGGCCATCGCCCGCCGGAACCCCTCGGTCTTGCGGCGCGTCGGCACGTACACGTCCTGCCCGATCGCCAGCCCGATCCGGCGGTGGCCCATTGCGGCCAGATGCCCGACGATCGCCTCCAGCGACGCGACGTCGTCATTGGAGATGAACGGCGCGTCGATGTCGGGCCGGTACCCGTTCACGAGCACGACCGGCAGCGCCTGCTCGATCAGCCGCACGTACCGGGCCCGGTCCGAGCGCGCGTTGGCGTGCAGCCCGTTGACGAAGATGATCCCCGCGACGCCGCGCTCCAGCAGCATCTCGATGTAGTCGTCCTCGGCGACGCCGCCCGGCGCCTGCGAGCACAGCACCGCCATGTACCCGTGCCGGGCCAGCGCGCTCTCGATGACCTCGGCGAACGCCGGGAAGATCGGGTTGGTCAGCTCCGGGATGATCAGCCCGATCAGCCCGGCCCGCTGCTGGCGCAGCCGGGCCGGCCGCTCGTAGCCGAGCACGTCCAGCGCGGTCAGCACCGCCTGGCGGGTGGACGGGGACACGCCCGGCTTGCCGTTCAGGACCCGGCTCACGGTCGCCTCGCTCACCCCGGCGTGCGCGGCGATGTCCGCCAGGCGTGTCGTCATAGGTCTCAAATTATCCCTCTTCACGGCTTTGCCACAGCGCGGTGTCCGGCGGGAGCTCGACCGTGTCGCCCTCGATATGGACCGGTCCGCTCGCGAGCAGCGGAACGCCCCCGGCCGGGACGCGGACCGGACGGTCGCCCATGTTCACGACGCAGGCGCACGCGCGCCCGGTCGCGGGGTCCTCGCGGACGAACGACAGCGTGCCCTCGGGGCCGTCCAGCCAGCGGAGCGGGCCGTCGCCGAGCGCGGGATGCTCGTGCCGCAGGCGCAGCGCCGTCCGGTACAGCGCGAGCATCGAGCCGGGGTCCTCGCTCTGCGCCGCCACGGTCAGGTCGCGCCACGACGTCGGGATCGGCAGCCAGGACGAGGCGCCCGCGCCGAAGCCGAACGGCGGCTCCTCGCCCTCCCACGGCAGCGGGACGCGGCAGCCGTCCCGGCCCTGGCCCTCGCCGCGCAGCCGCTGCGGATCCTGCTGGAACTCCTCCGGCAGGTCGAGCACCTCGGGAAGGCCCAGCTCCTCGCCCTGGTAGACGTACGCGGAGCCGGGCAGGGCGAGCGTCAGCAGGGCCGCCGCGCGGGCCCGCCGCAGGCCCGTGTCGCCGCCGCCGTAGCGGGTCACGTGCCGCTTCACGTCGTGGTTCGACAGCACCCAGGTCGCGGGCGCGCCGACGGCCCCGGCGGTGCGCAGCGACTCGTCGACCACCTCCCGCATCCCGGCCGCGTCCCACGGCGCGGTCAGGTAGTGGAAGTTGAACGCCTGGTGCAGCTCGTCCGGGCGGGTATAGAGCGCGAGCCGCTCCGGGGTCGGCGCCCACGCCTCCGCGACCGCGATCCGCCGCCCGCCGTAGCCGTCCAGGACGCGGCGCCACTCGCGGTGGATGTCGTGGACGGCGTCCTGGTCGAAGTACGGCAGGACGTCGGTACCGAGCATCTCGACCTGGTTCGGGTGCCCGACGTCGGGCAGGCCGGGCGCCTTCGCCATGCCGTGCGCGACGTCGATCCGGAACCCGTCCACGCCGAGGTCGAGCCAGAACCGCAGGATGTCCGCGAACTCGGCGCGGACCTCGGGGTTCTCCCAGTCCAGGTCGGGCTGCTCGGCGGCGAACAGGTGCAGGTACCACTGCCCGTCCGGCACCCGCGTCCACGCGGGGCCGCCGAACACCGACTCCCAGTCGTTGGGCGGCTCGGCGCCGTCCGGCCCGCGGCCGTCGCGGAAGACGTAGCGGGCGCGCTCCGGCGAGCCGGGCGCGGCGGCGAGCGCCGCCCGGAACCAGGCGTGCCGGTCGGAGGTGTGGTTCGGCACCACGTCGACGATGATCCGCAGGCCCGCCGCGTGCGCGTCCTCGATCAGGGCGCGGGCGTCGGCGAGCGTGCCGAACAGCGGGTCGACGTCGCGGTAGTCGGCGACGTCGTAGCCGAAGTCGGCCATCGGCGAGACGTAGAACGGGGTCAGCCACAGCGCGTCCACGCCGAGGGAGGCCAGGTACGGCAGCCGGGACCGGACGCCCGGCAGGTCGCCGACGCCGTCCCCGTCCGAGTCGGCGAAGCTGCGCACGTACACCTGGTAGATGACGGCGTCGCGCCACCAGCGGGCGGCGTCCCCGGCGGGGGAGCCCGTCGCGGGGACGGCGAGGGTGTCCTGCGTCATGAAGGTCCTTCAGGTAGGGAGCCGGTCGGGGTCACGTGCGGGCCGTCACTTGACGCCGCCGGCGGTGAGGCCGGCGACGATCCGGCGCTGGAAGACCAGCACGACGGCGATGAGCGGGACGGTCACGATGACCCCCGCCGCCATCTGGGTGCCGAACGGCTGGTCGAAGCCCGAGACGCCGGTGAACTTGGATATCGCCACGGTGGCGGTCTGCATCTCCTTCTTGTTGACCATGGACAGCGCGATCAGGAACTCGTTCCACGCGGCGATGAACGTCAGGATCGCCGTGGTGAACACCCCGGGCGCCGCCAGCGGCACGATGATCTTGCGGAACGCCTGGCCGCGGGTGCAGCCGTCCACCATCGCGGCCTGCTCCAGCTCGTACGGGAGCTGGCGGAAGAACGCGGTGAGCAGCCAGACCGACAGCGGCAGCGCGAACCCCAGGCTGGGCAGGATCATCGCCTGGTACGTGTTGATCCACTTGATGTCCGTGAACAGCTTCAGCAAGGGCACCAGCTGCGAGATTCCCGGGAACATCGTGGTCGCGACGATCAGTCCCAGCACCGCGTTCTTGAACCGGAAGTCCAGCCGGGCGAGGGCGTACGCGGTGAACGTGCCGATGAGCAGGGTCAGCGCGGTGGTGCAGCCCGCGACGACGAGGCTGTTCAGCAGCGCGCGGCCGAAGCCGTTGTCGCCGGAGAACACCGCGTGGAAGTTCTCCCACGACCAGCGCGTGGGGACGATGGAGTTGTCGAACTGGTCCTGCGGGCGCCGGAACGCCGACACGGCCATCCAGTAGAACGGCGCGAGGCAGTACACGGCCACGACGGCGAGCCCGAGGTAGGACAGTACCCGCTTCGGCAGCGACCCCGTCATGCGGTCACCTTCCTTCGCTTCCCCCTGACCGAGCGGTTCCTGCGCGGCCGCTTCGCCTGCTGCCGCGCCTCGCCGATGATGTCGGCGCCGAGCAGCTTGACGAACAGGTACGCGATCAGCGCGATGTACAGGAACAGGATCGTCGCGTACGCCGCCGCGGACCCGTACCGCAGGTTGGACGCCTCGAACCAGGCGATCATCGTCAGCGTCTCCACCGACCTCTGGTTCACCCCGATCAGCACGGCGGGCAGGTCGAACATCCGCAGCACGTCCAGCATCCGGAACAGCACCGCGACCAGCAGCGCGGGCTTGACCAGCGGCAGCGTGATCCGCCAGAACCGCTGGACGGGCCCGGCGCCGTCCACCCGGGCCGCCTCGTAGACGTCCCGGGGGATCATCTGCAGGCCGGCGAGCACGAGCAGCCCGATGAACGGGGAGGTCTTCCAGACCTCGGCGACGACGACGGCGATCTTCGCCTGGAACCCGTCGGCGGTCCACAGGACCTGGTGCCGCAGCACCGCGTTCGCGGCGCCGTCCGCCTGGAAGATCCACCGCCAGAGCAGGCCGGAGATCGCGGTCGGGATCGCCCACGGGACGAGGATGCCGGCCCGCACGAACGCCCGGCCGCGGAACGCCTGCTGCATGATCAGCGCCATCACGACGCCGATCACCGTCTCCAGCACGACCGTCGTGACGGTGAAGAACGTCGTGTTGCCGAAGGCGTTCCAGAACGCGTCGCCGCGGTCGCCGTGGAAGATCGCGGTGTAGTTGTCCAGGCCCACGAAGCGCTCGCCCTGGACGACGAACCCGTTGGCGTCGAGGCCCTCGCCTCGCGTGTACAGCGACTCGCGGAACCCGGCGAGTACCGGGTAGCCGATGACCAGCGCGAGCACGAGCAGCGTCGGGGACAGCAGCAGCGCCGCGAGCCGCCTCGTGCCCTGCACGTCGCGCTTGCGGGGGCGCGCCCCGCCCGCCGCGGCGGTGTCCGCGGCGGGCGGCGTGCCGTCGTACGTGGTGGTCATGCCGGTCACTGCGCGGTCAGCGGACCGAGCTTGCCCTGCAGGTCGGTCAGCGCTTGGTCGACGGTCTTCCTGCCGGTCACCGCGTCGTACACGTCGCCCTGGATCGCGGCGGTGACGTCGCCGTACTTCACCGCGACGGGGCGCGGCCTGGCGTTGGCGATGGCCTGCTTCAGCACTGGCAGGTACGGGAACTTCTTCACCATCTCGGGGTCGTCGTAGAGCGAGGCGAGCGTCGGCGCCTGCGAGGTGGCGAGGAGGTTCGCGCGCTGCGACTGCTCACCGGTCAGGTACCGGATGAAGTCGAGCGCGGTCGCCTTGTTCTTGGCGAACGCGGAGATCGCGAGGTTGTGGCCGCCGAGGTTGGCGACGCCCGGCCCGTTCGGGCCGGGCAGCTGCGCCACCGCGAACTCGCCCGCCACCTTCGACGACCCGTCGCCGGAGTTCGCGAGCGCGTACTGGTAGGGCCACTGCCGCTGGAACAGCAGCTTGCCGGACTGGAAGTAGCGGCGGCCGCCCTCGGTGTCGAGCGTGACGGCTTCCTTCGGCATCCGCCCGTCCTTCTTGGCGTCGACGAGGAACTGCAGGCCCTGTTTGGCCTGCGGCGTGTTCAGCGTCGGCCTGCCGTCCGCGCCGACGATGGACCCGCCGGCGCTGCCGATCGCCTCGACCGCGCTGATGGTGACGCTCTCGGTCTTGTTGACCTCGGTGAAGAAGCAGTCGACGCCCTTGCCCTCAGGCAGCTTCTCGACCTTGTCGCAGTCGGACCACATCTCGGCGTAGGTCTTCGGCGGCGCGGAGATCCCGGCCTTGGCGAGCAGGTCCTTGCGGTAGTACAGCATCCCGGCGTCGGAGGTGGACGGCACCGCGTACAGGTTGCCGCGGTACTGCCCGGTCGTGACGGTCGCGGGCAGCATCTTCGCCAGGTCGATCCGGTCCTTGGGCAGCGGTGTCAGCCAGCGGTTGGCGGCGAACTCCGCGGTCCACACCACGTCGAGGTTCAGCACCGTGTACGCGTCGGACTTCGTCGTCGCGTTCTGGATCATCTGCTGGCGCTGGTCGTTCGGCTCGTCCGGCAGCTCGATGACCCGGACCTTCTCCTGCGGGTGGTCGGCGTTCCAGCCGTCCAGCTGCTTCTGCAGGTAGCCGGAGCGGTCCTTGCCGGTGACGAAGGTGATGGGGCCGCGGCCGGTGAGGCTCGCGGTGCCCGCGCCGCCCTTCGAGCCGCCCCCGTCGTCCCCGCCGCAGGCGGAGAGCGAGAGCGCGAGGGCGGCGCAGACGACGGTGCCGGTGATGAAGGGGCCGGTGACGAGGGGGCCGGTGGAACTCGGGGCGCCGATCGGGGGGATGCGCCGCATGGGGTCCTCCTTTGCGGGACGCGGACGTCGTCCCGCAGGTCCGGGATTGGGGTGGCTGGACGGGGACGTTAGCAACGGCTTGCAGTCGCGTAAATAGCTTGCAGAAAGTTTCTGCAAGCCCGTTGCGGAGCCGTAACGCCTTACAGCGCGCCGGCAAACCCGGTGGCGTCCGGGCGGGCGCCTGCGCCAGGCTTCCGTCGTGACCTCCGAAGACCTCCGGCTCGTCCGCGACCACACCGTGCTGTCGGTCGTCACCGGCTCGCGCGCGTACGGCCTCGCGACCGGGGACAGCGACACCGACCGGCGCGGCGTGTTCGTCGCGCCCGCGCCGCTGTTCTGGCGTTTCACCAAGCCGCCGACCCATCTGGACGGCCCGCTGCCCGAGCAGTTCTCGTGGGAGCTGGAACGGTTCTGCGAGCTGGCGCTGGCCGCCAACCCGACCGTCCTGGAGTGTCTCTGGTCGCCGATCGTCGAGACGGTCACGCCCGTCGGGGAGGAGCTGCTGGCCGTCCGGGAGGCGTTCCTGTCCCGGCACGCGCACCGCACCTTCCTCCGCTACGCCGACGCCCAGTTCCGCAAGCTGCAAGGCGACTTGCGCAACCGCGGCGAGCCCAAGTGGAAGCACGTCATGCACCTGCTGCGCCTGCTGCTGAGCGGCGAGCACCTGGTCCGGACGGGCGAGCCGCTGGTGGACGTCGGCGCCCTGCGCGACCGGCTGCTGGCCGTCCGGCGCGGCGAGACCGGCTGGGACGAGATCGAGCGGTGGCGCGCCTCGCTCACCGCCGGCCTCGACGGCGCCCTCGACCGCAGCCCGCTGCCCCCCGAACCCGACCGCGACCGCGTGGAGACCCTCCTCGTCTCCGTCCGCCGCAGGAGTGTCGACTGGTGAACCTTCCCGAAGGCATGCTCGACGCGCTGGCCGCCGACCACCCGTACCCGCGGGCGTTCGTCACCGTCAGCGGCGCCCACCTGTACGGCTTCCCGTCGCAGGACTCCGATGTCGACCTGCGGGGCGTCCACCTGCTGCCGCTGGAGGAGATCGTCGGGCTGGAGACCGGCGAGGAGACCGTGACGCTCATGTGGGACCAGGCGGGCGTGGAGGCCGACGTGGTCACCCACGACCTCGCGAAGTTCTGCGCGCTGCTGCTGCGGCGCAACGGGTACGTGCTGGAGCAGGTGCTGTCGCCGCTGGTCGTCGCGACGTCGCCGCTGCACGAGGAGCTGGTCGCGCTGGCGCCCGGCCTGTTCACGTCGAACCACGCGCACCACTATCTCGGTTTCGCGCGCTCGCAGTGGAAGCTGTTCGAGCGGACCGGCGAGCTGAAGCCGCTGCTCTACACGTTCCGGGTGCTGCTCACCGGCGTCCACCTGATGCGGGAGGCGGAGCTCCAGGCGGACCTGACCCGCCTGACCGGATACGGCCCCGCCTACCTGCCGGAACTCGTCGAGGCCAAGCGCGCCGCCGAGCACGGCGCGCTGCCGGCGGACGCCCCGTCGCGGGAGGTCCTGGAGGCGGACGTCGCCGCGCTCACGGCCCGGCTGGAGGACGAGCGCGGCCGCAGCGCGCTCCCCGAGCAGCCGCCGGCGCGCCGTGCCCTGCACGACCTCGTGGTCCGCGCGCGAATCGGCTGAACCCTCGGGTACCTCCCCTCCGTGCCAGTCGGTGTGACCGCCCGACGGATTCGTTCAGAGTCTGAATGATTCACGGGTAGATTCATTGCCGGGGACGCGACCACGGGCCGCGGCCGCTGCGTACCGATCGCTGCGGGGCACGGTGATCACGAGCCGAGGAGGGGCAGATGCACGACCAGGGCATCGACAGCGAGGACATCGCGGAGGCGGACCTGAGAACGCGGCGCGGGACGTTCCGCGCCGTGGCGTTCCGGGACCCGGTCGACGGCAACGAGCACATGGCGCTCGTCCGGGGCGACGTCGCCGGCCGCGCGCGCGTCCTCGTCCGGATGCACTCCGAGTGCATGACCGGCGACATCTTCGGCGCCACCCGGTGCGAGTGCGGCGACCAGTTGGACGCGGCGATGGACGCCCTCGTCCGGGAGGGCGCCGGCGTCCTGGTCTACCTGCGCGGCCACGAGGGCCGGGGGATCGGGCTGGTGGCGAAGGTCCGCACGCACGTGCTGCAGGACCAGGGGCTCGACACCGTCGACTCCGCGACCGCGATCGGCCTGCCGGTCGACACCCGCGACTACGGGCCCGCCGCCCGGGTGCTGCGGTACCTCGGCGTCGGGTCGGTGCGGCTGCTGTCGAACAACCCGGTGAAGGTCAGCGCCCTGCGGTCCTACGGCATCGACGTCGCCGCCCGGGTCCCCCTCCTCGTCCCGGTCAGCGCCGACAACCTCCGCTACCTGACCGCCAAGCGCGACCGCCTCGGCCACGACCTGCCGCAGCTGGACGGCGTGCTGCCCGCGCAGGCGGCCCCGGTGGACGCCGGTGAGGCGCGCCGATGACCAGGCCGATGACGGTGTCACGCCCCGTGCCGCGGCCGGGGCGGCGCCGGCCCATGGTGTGGCGGGCGTGGGAGCTCGCCGGCGCCGCGTGCGTCCAGGTGGCGGCCGTGGCGTGGCTGCGGCCGGGCCTGGCGGGGCTCGCCGCCGGCGTCGCCTGCGCCCTCGCCGCGTGGGGCGTCCTGGAGTTCGCGTTCCGGGGACGGCGCGCGCTGCGCCCCGCCGACCACGTCACGCTGGCGCGGCTCGTGCTCGTCGGATGCGTCGCGGCGCTCGTCACGGCGCGGCTCGTCCACGGCGGGCCGGTCGGGGCGCTGGTCGCGCTCGCGGCCGTCGCGCTCGTGCTGGACGGGGTGGACGGACGGGTCGCGCGCCGCACCGGGACGTCCTCCGACCTCGGCGCGCGCTTCGACATGGAGACCGACGCGCTGCTGATCCTGGTCCTGTCGGTGCAGGTCGCGACGGTGGTCGGGGTGTGGGTGCTGGCGATCGGGGCGATGCGGTACGCGTTCGCCGCGGCGTCGTGGGCGGCGCCGTGGCTGCGGGCGCCGCTGCCGCCGAGCTTCGCGCGCAAGGCGGTCGCGGTGGTGCAGGGCGTCGTGCTGACGGCCGCGGCGTCCGGGGCCGTCCCGTACGCGGCGGCGTTCGTGGCCGCGGCGCTGGCGCTGCTGGCCTGGTCGTTCGGACGGGACGTGCTGGCGCTGGCCGCACGGCATCGCAGGACCCGGCGGGGGAGGGAAGTGCATGGAGCCCGACGCGCGCGCGTTCTGGATCCGGTCGCCCGGTGAGGGGGAGATCCGCCCGGTGGAGCTGCCGGAGCCGGGGCCCGGCGAGGTCGTCGTCCGGACGGTGTTCTCCGGCGTCAGCCGGGGGACCGAGACGCTCGTCTTCCGCGGCGGCGTCCCGGAGAACCAGTACGCGGTGATGCGGGCGCCGTTCCAGGACGGCGCGTTCCCCGGGCCGGTCAAGTACGGGTACCTCAACGTCGGGGTCGTCGAGCACGGACCGCCGGAGCTGGCCGGGCGGCACGTGTTCTGCCTCTACCCGCACCAGACCCGCTACGTGGTCCCGGAGGGCGCGGTCGTCCCGGTGCCGGACGGCGTCCCGCCCGAGCGGGCCGTCCTCGCCGGGACCGTGGAGACCGCCGTGAACGCGCTGTGGGACGCGGCGCCGCTGGTCGGCGACCGGATCGCGGTCGTCGGCGCGGGCATGGTCGGGTGCTCGGTGGCGGGCGTCCTCGCCGGGCTGCCCGGATGCGACGTCCAGCTCGTCGACGTCGACCCGGCGCGGGCGGAGACGGCGCGCGCGCTCGGCGTCCGGTTCGCACTGCCCGGCGACGCCGACGGCGGCCGCGACCTGGTGTTCCACGCCAGCGCGACCGAGGCCGGGCTGGTCCGCTCGCTGGAGCTGCTCGCGCCGGAGGGCGAGGTGATCGAGCTGAGCTGGTACGGCGACCGGAAGGTGAGCCTGCCGCTCGGCGAGTTCTTCCACTCGCGCCGGCTCGCCGTCCGCGCCAGCCAGGTCGGCATGGTCGCGCCGGCCCGGCGGTCCCGCCGGTCGTTCGGCGACCGGCTCGCGCTGGCGCTGCGGCTGCTGGCCGCCCCGGCTTTCGACGCACTGATCACGGGGAACAGCCCCTTCGACGAGCTTCCCCAGGCCATGGCCCGCTTGGCGCGCGGGGAGCCGCCCGCGCTCTGCCACCGGATCGACTACCCGGCGGCCTAGCACGCACAGGAACGCAACAGGGAGGGCACGTGTTCGGCATCACCGTCCGCGACCATTTCATGGTCGCGCACAGCTTCCGCGGCGAGGTCTTCGGCCCGGCGCAGGGGCTGCACGGCGCCACCTTCGTCGTGGACGCGACGTTCCGCCGCGCGGAACTCGACGCCGACAACATCGTGGTCGACATCGGGCTCGCCACCCGCGAGCTCGGCGAGGTCCTGCGGGAGCTGAACTACCGCAACCTGGACGACGAACCCGAGTTCGCCGGGGTCAACACGACGACGGAGTACCTCGCGAAGGTCGTCGCCGACCGGCTGGCCGCCCGGATCCACGCCGGGACGATGGGGGAGAGCGCGCGCGGGCTGTCCGGGATCGCGGTGACGCTGCGGGAGTCGCACGTCGCCTGGGCGAGTTACGAGCGCGAGCTGTGACCGGCGGCACCGCGTTCCCCGCCCCCGGCGGCGCTGCGTTCCCCGCCCCCGGCGGCGCTGCGTTCCCCGCCCCCGGCGGCGCTGCGTTCCCCGCCCCCGGCGGCGCTGCGTTCCCCGCCCCCGGCGGCGCCGCGTTCGTCGTTCCCGGCGGCATCGACGACCCGGACGTCCCGAGCGGCGGCAACGTCTACGACCGGCGGCTCTGCCGGGCGCTCGCCGCCGCGGGGCGGCCCGTCCGGGAGATCGCCGCGCCCGGCGCCTGGCCGCGGCCCGACGCGGCGGCCCGCGAGGGGCTCGGCCGGTCCCTCGCCGCCCTGCCCGACGGGACCGCCGTCCTGATGGACGGCCTGGTCGCGTGCGGGGTGCCGGACGTCGTCGTCCCGCACGCGTCCCGGCTGCGGCTCGCCGTCCTCGTCCACATGCCCCTCGTCGACGAGGGCGACGACCGTCTCGACGCCCTCGAACGCGCCACGCTGCACTCCGCCGCCGCGGTCGTCGCGACCAGCCCGTGGGCGATGAAACGCCTGATCAGGCACCATGACCTCGACCCGGCCCGGGTGCACGCCGTCCCGCCCGGCGTCGATCCGGCGCCGCTCGCCGCCGGCACCGACGGGGCGTCGCGGCTGGTGTGCGTCGCGTCGGTCACCCCGCGCAAGGGCCACGACGTCCTCGTGGAGGCCCTCGCCCGGGCCGCCGACCTGCCGTGGAGCTGCGTCTGCGCCGGGCCCCTCGACCGCGACCCCGCCCACGCCGGGCGGGTGCGCGACCTGATCGCCCGGCACTCGCTCGGCGACCGCGTCCACCTCGCCGGGCCCCTCACCGGACCCCGGCTCGCCGCCGTCCAGGACGCCGCCGACCTCGCCGTCCTGCCGACCCGCTCGGAGACCTACGGCATGGTCGTCACCGAGGCGCTCGCGCGCGGCACCCCCGTCCTGGCCGGCGACGTCGACGGCGTCCCCGGCACCCTCGGGCACGCGCCCGGCGGCACCGTCCCCGGCCTGCTCGTCCCGCCGGACGACCCCGCCGCGCTCGCCGCGGCCCTGCGCCGCTGGCTGCTGGACCCCGGCCTGCGCGACCGGCTGCGGGACGCCGCGCGGCGGCGCCGCGACACCCTGTCCGGCTGGGACGACACGTCCCGCCGCATGGCCGCCGTCCTGGACGGCCTCACCGAGGAGGCACCGTGACCGGGTTCGCCCCGACCTGGCTGGCGCTGCGCGAGGACGCCGACGCCGCCGCCCGCGCCGGCGAGCTGCTCGCTCCGCTGCGCGCCCGCCTGCCGGCCGGCGGGCCGCTGGTCATCTGGGACCTCGGCTGCGGCACCGGCGCGCTCGGGCGCTGGCTCGCCCCGCGCCTGCCCGGCCCCCAGCACTGGGTCCTGTACGACGACGACCCCGCGCTGCTGGAGGAGGCCCGCGCCAACGCCTACCGCACCGCCGACGGCACGCCCGCCACCCTCGAGACCCGCGAGGGCGACCTCGCCGGGCTGCGCGCCGCCGACCTCGTCGGCGCGTCGCTGGTCACCGCGTCCGCGCTGCTGGACGTCCTCACCGCCGAGGAGGTCGACGGGATCGCCGCCGCCGCGTCGTGCCCCGCGCTGCTGACCCTCACGGTCGCCGGACGCGTCCGGATCCTCCCGCACGACCCGCTCGACGCCGAGATCGGCGCCGCGTTCGACGCCCACCAGCGGCGCGACGGGCTGCTCGGCCCCGACGCGCCCGCCGCCGCCGCGACCGCGTTCCGCCGCCGCGGCGCGCACGTCCAGACCCGTCCCAGCCCGTGGCGGCTCGGCCCGGACCGGGCCGAGCTCACCGCCGAATGGCTGCGCGGCTGGGTCGGCGCCGCCGTCGAGCAGCGCCCCGACCTCGCCGAACCCGCCGCCGAGTACCTGCGCCGCCGGCTCGCCGAGTGCGACGCCGGCCGCCTCACCGCCGAGGTCCACCACACCGACCTGCTCGCACTCCCCGGGGGAACACCGTGAAACTCCGTCCCTGGCTGCGCGTCGCGGCCGCGCTGGCGATCCTCGCCGGCCTGCTGTGGTGGCACAGCACGTCGGCGTTCGTGGCCGCGCTGAAGGCGGTCGACGGGCCGTCCGTCGCTGCCGCGCTGGCCGTGGGCCTGCTCAGCACCGTGTGCGCCGCGGCCCGCTGGCGGCTGATCGCCCGGCGCCTCGGCCTGCCGCTGCCGCTGTCCGGCGCCGTCGTCGCCTACTACCGGGCGCTGTTCCTCAACGCGGTGCTGCCCGCCGGGGTCCTCGGCGACGTGCACCGCGCCGTCAGCCACGGCCACCGGTCCGGGGACGTGGGGCGCGGCGTCCGCGCGGTCGTGCTGGAGCGCGCGGCGGGGCAGATCGTCCTCGTGCTCGCGTGCCTGGCCGTCCTGCCGGCCCGGCCGTCCCTGCTGGCGTCGCTGGCGCCCGCGCTGATCCCGGCGGCGCTGGTGCTGAGCGTCCTGCTCGCGCTGGCCCGGTGGCGGCACCGCGCGGTCGCCGCCGCGCTCTCGGAGGCCCGCGGCGTCCTCGCGGCCTGGCCCGGCATCGCCGGGCTGTCGGTCGCGGCGCTCGCCGGGCATCTCGCCCTGTTCGTCGTCGCCGCGCGCGCCGCCGGCTCCCACGCGCCCCTCACCGAACTGCTGCCGCTGATGCTGCTGGCGCTGCTGGTCATGGGGCTGCCGATCAACGTCGGCGGCTGGGGGCCGCGCGAGGCCGTGACCGCGCTGGCGTTCGGCGCCGCCGGCCTAGGCTCCGCCGAGGGCCTCACCATCTCCGTCGTCTACGGCGTGCTGACCTTCGTGTCCGCCCTGCCGGGCGGCCTGGCCCTGCTGGTCCAGCACCGCGAGGCACCTCCCGAACGCCCCGACGAGGCTGGCCAGCGCGTCCCGGCCCTTGCCGGCCGAGGCCAGTGACGGCCGCCCGATGACGCCCGACGCGGTGTAGGGCGCCATTCCGGCCGTCAGCAGGTGCCGCCGGTCGTCGGCCAGGTGGTCGGAGCCCTCGTACCCGGGCCGCACCAGTTCCGGGTGCGCGTGCAGCAGGATCGACGTCTCCAGCTCACCGGCGTGCATGTCGGAGATGCCGGACGTCGCCATTCCGGCGGCCGCGCGCGCGTCCTCCCATTCGTCCATTCCGGGGAACAGCGCCATGGCGCCGGCCGACTCCTGGACGGCGTTCCCGAGCACGTAGTTGCCGCCGTGCCCGCTGACCAGCACCAGCTTCGGCACGCCCGCCCCGCGCAGCGACTCCGCGACGTCCCGCACCACCGCGTACAGGGTCGCCGCCGAGATGCTGACCGTCCCCGGCCAGCCCGCGTGCTCGTGCGAGCAGGAGATCGTCACGGGCGGCAGCACCCGCACGGGATACCGTTCGGCGATCTCCTCGGCGACGGTGCAGGCGATCACCGTGTCCGTGGCCAGCGGCAGGAACGGCCCGTGCTGCTCGAAGCTCCCGACGGGCAGCAGCGCCACGCGGGCGTCCCGTTCCTCCGTGCTCGTGTGCATCGGCACCATGCGCCCCACCCTGCCACGCCGCCCCCGCGCCGGACGGTACGCCGCGCCGGATGACCCGAACGCCGCGACTCGCAATGCTTTTCCTCTTTGTCTTACATGATCAGCATGTCCATTATCTGGGCTTCTGACGGGGGCGGAATGTCTCCGCTTGGGGATCGTTCGAACCGGACTTCATGATCTACGTCCGACGCTGTCCCCAATGTTTGCGATCAGCGCGACATCAGTCGAATTCTCCCCGGGAAGTGTGATCAACGAAACGATGTCGGACACCTCCGGCAAACAACACGATCACTAGTTCGGGGAGAAGTATGATGACAAGCGCGCGAACCGGCATGAGGCTCGCGGTGGCCGGAGCGGCGGGCGGCCTGACCCTGCTGGGCGGCGGCGCCGCCATGGCGGCCACCGCGCCGCACGGCGGTCCGGTCGTCGGCGCCGGCGACATCTGCCGGTACGAGGTCATCGCGCGGGACGGCCTGAACGTCCACGAGACCCCGGCCGGCAAGCTCATCCCGCCGCCGCTGAAGTTCGGCCTGCACATCGACGCGGACTGCACGGCGAGCCACGGCGGCTGGGTCGAGGTGCACGGGGGCGTGCCGGTGAGCCAGCGGCACGGCTTTGTCTTCAAGAAGTTCCTGAAGCTGATCACTCCCAGCGGCGGCGCGTCCGCCGGTGCCGGCGGCACCTCGGTCGCGACGAACCCGATGCTGGCCGGCGCCGGCGTCGGCGCCGTCGCGCTCGGCGCGGGCATCGCGATCGCGGTGCGGCGCCGCCGGGCGCAGGACGCTTCCTAATGCTGTTGTCAAGCCGCAGCGGTGACCGGTGGTGTGAGCTGATAGCACCGTCCGTCACGCAGAAGTGCCCACAGAACGTTCACTCGTCGGCGGGCCAGGGCCAGTA